>JAHJOQ010000100.1 GCA_018820315.1 Candidatus Zixiibacteriota bacterium
AGGGCAAGAACCTGCCTTACAAGAGCCCCACGTTCGCTGGCATGCTTGCAGCAATACCTGGTCTCGGATACCTGTATGACGGTTATCCCAAAACTGCCCTCTCTTCATTCATTGTAAATGGTTTGTTCTTTTGGGGAACTTATCAAGCATTTGATAATAGAGATTACGGCCTGGGCGCATTGATGGGTATATTTTCATTCGGTTGGTACACAGGGAACATATACGGTTCAGTAATTTCAGCCAGTAGAAGAAATGTCAAATTGGAAAGGGATATACTGTCGCGGTTTAATATAGGCTTTGTGTTTTAGTCAGCTCCGTGCACTGTATGACTGTGATCCGCTAACGTCGTTTAAGGGAGGTATCATGTTTGCTATCTGTGAAGCAAGACCCAGGATCTTTCGTGTGACCGCACTTTTTGTGATGCTCTCATTCTTTTGGATCACAATTGGCGCAGATATGGCATTGGCTCAGCAAGAAGTTACTGTTCCTGCTGGTACAGTAGTTTCGTTCACGACATCAGAGGTGATATCACCGAAAGTGCTACACGTTGGAGATCGTGTAAACTTGAGAGTAACATATGATGTTATTGTTGATGATATTGTTGTTATCAAGGCTGGAACTAAAGCAGTTGCGGAAGTTACGGAGTCCACAACCAGCGGCGCAGTCGGCAAACCAGCAAAGATAGGTATTTCTATCAAGAGGGTCGAGGCTGTCGATGGTAGTACGGTACCGCTTTATGGTACGAGATTAGCCGAAGGCGAAAGCAAGGTAGGTACTGCAGTAATAGTCACAATACTCTGTTGCGTACTTGGCCTGCTAATTAAAGGTGGTACTGCTGAGCTGCCCGCCGGTACTGAGATTCAGACGGAGACTGCTGGAACAGTAAAAGTCACTGTAGAATAGGCACACGAATAGGCGATGGTTGTTCACTTGATTTCACTCTCTTGACAAGGGCAAGTTTCAGTGACCAGCTTTCCAAAATCGTTCAGATTCTACATTTGTAAGTTCCATCATAAGATATCGATGATGTAGCGTACTTGATATCTTACACGTTTTCTGGAGGACAGGAGGCTTGTGCTGAATGCCTCTTACCGTAGCGCAGCATGTGATCACCTTATGAATGAGCCTGAAATGGCAAGTCATTGGAGCTTATAGAACACATTTTTAAAAGCGGAGGAACTGCAGATGAATCTAAAGGACATTGGTATCACCATTAATCAGATAATACGATACGGGTACGGCGGCTTTTTGTTCTTCCTCTTGTGCGCCATTGTTCATCCTGAGGCGTCCAAATCAGTGAGAGAGTCTCTCGGTGATGTTCTCTGTGTAGTGATAGGTTTCTCAATCGGCTCGGCAATCTATATTGCCAACCGTCCAGTTTTGGGCGATTTGGTATTCTGGAATCTCTTTGAGATGATCCACAGATGGCGTCAGAGCAGATCGGTTCGTGAGATCGATAGCATCGAAAGAGGGTTTACCTGCAAGCGAAATCTACTTGAAAGAAGGTACAATGTCCGAAGAAAGGATGCCGAAAACGCTTATCGACTCCTGAGAGACAAATGTTACCCTGAGGATATGAGAGGACGATTCTTCGCACAGCACACTGAGATTCATGTACTCTATGTCTCATTCACTGTGCTGTTCGGGTTCTTCCTGCATTTACTGTGTTGTCACATATTCTACAACAGAGCTGACTGGAGCTACACAATAGCATTTCTTGTGCTTTCAGTTTTGAGTGTCACATTTGCAATGGTCGAAGACATACGAGTATGTGAGATGGAATGTGCGCATCTTCTTACACTTGATGATGATGAAATCAGACAGATGGTGCAGCGAGCTGAGTTCATCAATTACGACAAGTCCTGACATCTCAATCTGCGTGCTGTGGCCAAAGTGACAACTACTGGATTGTCCAGAAAATCACTCCAATTTCCGAGAGGGTGGTACTTATACTCGTGCCTCGAAGAATACGCTACTGGGTGGATGGCGGGGTAGGCCACTCCACACCGGTACTTTGACTGAACTTGTGCAACCCAACCATAATCGAATTCATGTCTATACGCTCCGCTTTGTTGAATTCGGCTGGATAGGCTTCGGAGGCAGGGAGATACTCCAAAGAACTGAGTTCTGCCATTATTGGCTCTGGGATACGATCCATCGGCGAAAGGTGCATCAATGGACAGGATATACCTACGGTTGCCGATGTTTGGGCTCATAGAGCATGACTTGACGGCGCTGTAAGAGATCATTCTCGGCATTGATCTCTTGAGTCCGATATTGTTGTGGATGGAGAATGAAAGAGTGTCTCATGAAACCGATCCTGTCATTGCTATTACAACTCTCGGGCTTGAGGTTGCGCAAAGAACCGCAATCAACGACCGCTGCCCTGCATCCGGGGCGGGCGGGACGTCTGTCGCCCAGAGATTCGAGCACAAGAAAAGCCCGGCGAGTGGAAATCTCGCAGGGCTTCGAAATTTGGTGGAGCCGAGGGGGCTCGAACCCCTGACCTCTTGACTGCCAGTCAAGCGTTCTCCCAGCTGAACTACGGCCCCACAACGCGACGCAATATAGTATCAGCTTCGGCTCTGTCAAGGGATTAATTGGAGCTGACAATCTCTCGCGATCCGCAAGATGCAGACTGACAAGCTGATATCTCTCACATGCTTAGAAAGCCGCCAAAATAGCCTGCAGTGACTGTGAACTAATGTTGAACTTCGCAGGACAGTGCGGGTAAGAATGTTGTGGCATCAGACCTTCATTTAGGTTATCATGTGCCGATATTTGATGTAACAGTAAGGGAGAAAACATGATGAGTACAATGCAACCGTCACGCACATTCGCTCTGATAGTCCTTGCGATTCTGCTTCTGACTTCCGGATCGACTCTGGCTGACGACAAAGTCCCCGGCAAGATTCTCTTTGAGAACGTCTATTTCCCGCAGCTAATCGAATCGGGTCAAAAAGTCGCGTATTTCAAGGCGATCATCAAAGACAGTACATCGATTAGCCGTCTCTGCATCGGTGATCTCAAGACCGGGAAAGAGACAATACTGTTCAAGGATATTGACTTCAATATCGACAAGACGCAGGCCTTCTGCATAACTCCGGATAACAAGTATGCGGCGCTCGTAGACAAAAGACTCACAATGTGCGATATCTGGCTGCATGATCTTAGTGACGAATATGCCGAACCGATTCGTGTGACTAATCTCGAGAAATTCGACCCCGGCTATTCTGCAGACGATGTGATGGCGATGGGAATGAACCCGAAAAACGTTCTCGATGTGAGACAGCTTGATATCTCGCCGGATGGCAAGAAGTACGCGTACACCTTCGGAGTTCTCGGCAAGTCCGCAGTCTGGATGTACGAAATCGACAGAGATCACTATCGTCAAATGACGCCTGATCGTCAGGGCTACCTGCCGAAGTGGTTCCCCGACTCAGAGAGATTTGTCTATGTCAAGGGCGACTCGCTCTCAGGAGTGTGGAGTGAGGACATGTTTATTATGGATGTCCGCACCAATAAGTCGACACCGCTTGTGGCTAGCGAGAAGAGCGAAGGTTGGGCTACTCCATCTCGTGATGGCAAGTATGTCGCCTATCTTGAGAATTCCGAAGGCGTCTGGAATCCATGCGTAGTGAGGGTCTCAGATGGAAAGACCATCCGCCTGGTCACGCTTCCCTTCGGTAAGAGTTGTGGATCGGCAATCTGGAGCGGCGATGGTACGAGCGTTTATGTGGTCATGAGCGGCTTTGATGAGGCGTTTTCCTATCTGGTTGAACTTCCGTTCGATTCCAAGATGCTGGACTAATTCAGGAGAATTTGTTTTTGTTGACTTAGACCTGCTCCGAGGATAGTTGTAAGGTTGAGAATTCGCCCAATGGGCAGATGTCATACAGGGAGGTAGAATGCCCGATCTCGCAAGATCTTTTACTTACATGTTCGAGGATAAAGCGTGGCTTTCGAAAGTGCTGGTCGGCGCTGCGTTCGTGCTGTTGTCGCCACTTATCATAGGTGCGCTGTTTCTCGGTGGGTACTTAGTCGAGGTCATCAAACGATCATACGAGGATCATGAGGTGCCGCTGCCGGAATGGGATAATTTCGGCGACATGATTGGAAAAGGGCTGATCATGCTGATCATCACCGTCGTGCTCTATATCCCCGCCATCATCATTAACTTTCTGCCGTGTACGCAGTTGCTGGTGTTCGCATACACGATTCTCGCGATGCTGGTGGCTCCGCTGTTCTACGCACGCTACGCGGTAACTGGGGATCTTAACGCAGTTTTCGCATTCAGCGAGATAATCGATCTTCTTAAAGACAATATCGCGAATCTTGCGGCTGTACTGATCATGTGGATCATCTTCGGGGTCATTGCGTCTCTCGGGGTGCTTGCACTCGGAATCGGTGTGTTATTCACGATGTTCTATGCCAATCTCGGTCTCTGTTTCCTGTTCGGCAAAGTCTATCAGGAGGCGATGAAGAAGAAAGAGGCATCAGGCGTCGGAGGTGAGCCGGGATCTGTTGGATAAACGCTGATGGAGTATCCATTCGCATTCATATCGAAGGCGGCCGGTGATCTCGGCCGCCTTTTCTGCAGGCATTTGCGATTGATCCTCGCTGTTGTCGCGATGGCTCTCGCGATCACGGCAATTCTCGCTCCCGTACTTGAATCGCTCGGATGGAAGCTGCTTCCGAGGTTGATCTATGGATTCGACAGTGCGCTATGCCACCAGATTCCGGGGCGCTGCCTGCACATCAGTGGGTATCCGGTGGCAGTGTGTGCCAGATGCTTCGGTGGATATGTCGGATTCGCCGCAGCGTCTTTGTTGTTCACGGCGCGGAGAGAATTCATCCCCGCAACGCGACTCATCTTCGGATTAGCAGGCTTACTCGGATTAGCAGATGCGGCATTGCAGTTCGCACAGGTCTACGACTCAGGCAATCTGCTGCGGCTTGCATCCGGCGCAGCCCTCGGATTCGGTTCAGGCATGCCGGTTTTCTTGTTCATCAGCGCGATCGAGAAATCACACAATTCTTAATTTTCTCCCACAGTCACGACATAATCATTATATTCAGGCATTATGCTCCGCAAATTGATTGTCAACAACTACGCTATTGTGAGGGAAATCTCTACAGATTTCGACGACGGACTCACAATTCTCAGCGGCGAGACTGGAGCCGGGAAGTCTATCCTGATCGGCGCTCTGAATCTGATTCTCGGCGAGCGGGCGTCATCCGATGTAATTCGCTCCGGAGAGCATCTCGCTGTGGTTGAAGCTGAAATCGATGACATCCCGAAGAGCGCAATCGAGGAATTGCAGCGTCTTGAGATCGATTGCGACGACGGTTGCGTGAAGTTTCGGCGCGAGGTCCAGACCAAAGGTCCCTCGCGTGCCTTCGTAAATGATCGCATGGTGCCTGTGTCGGCGCTTAAGAGTGTTGCGTCGACAATGTTCGATCTTGTCGGTCAGCATGAGCAGCAGTATCTCATCAATACGGATCACCACATTGCATTCCTTGATAGTTTTGCGGGATTGAACGAACTCTGCGGGCATGTAACGATTCTGTTCGAGCAACGGGTCAATGTTAAAGCAAAACTTGATAAGTTGGCTGATAAGGCACAGCGCCATAAAGAGATGCTGGAGCTGTATCAATTCCAGGTTCAGGAGATTGAACAGGCCGGTTTGTCTTCAGATGAAGAGGAAGCTCTTCTGTCTGAGAAGAAGATTCTCGAGAACGCCGGCAAGTTGCGCACAACACTCGGCGGAATCTCCGGTGTGCTGGCGACGGACGATCACTCGATTACATCGCGAATTGCACACATTGAAGCGATGCTTGAAGAGGCGGTCGAGATTGATCGATCCCTCGCGGAGTTTCTCGAAGGGATTGCTGGTTCGAGATATCTGCTGGAGGAAACCGGCAGGACTCTTGCCTCGCGCGCGGAATCGGTTGAGGCAAATCCGAATCGCCTCGAAGAAATCGAGAGCCGTCTTGATGTGTACTACGATCTGAAAAAGAAGTATGGCGGATCGATCGATGCGTTGAATGCATACTGTAAGAAAGCTCAAAGTGAATTGAAATCTGATATGGATCTGTCGGAGCAGATTGAACTGCATCGCACTCGACTACAGGGGATAGAGGAGGAGCTATCTCTGTCTGCTGTCGAGCTGTCAACAAAACGTCAGAAGCATGCTGATATTTTGTCGAAGAAGGTAGAGAAAGAGCTCTCGCAACTTGGAATTGCCAAGGGGCAGTTCCGGGTGCGGATTGATCGCAGGGAAGACGAGCAGGGATTGGTCGAGCATGATGGCAAGCGATATCGTGTAGAGAGAGACGGTATCGATCAAACTGAGTTCTATTTCTGTGCGAACCGTGGCGAAGAGCTGCGTCCGCTGGCGAAGATTGCATCGGGGGGAGAGCTTTCGCGCGTGATGCTTGCACTCAAAACTGTCGGCGCATCGAAAAAGCAGCTCGAGACTCTGATATTCGATGAGGTTGATTCGGGTATCGGCGGTGAGGTTGCAGCCGCTGTCGGTCGCAAGTTGCGTCAGCTTGCGAAGAAGCATCAGATCATTGTCATCACGCACCTGCAACAAATAGCAGCCGCCGGTGAGCATCATTATCAAGTCTACAAAGAAAAGCAGAATGGCCGAATGGTGACGTTGATCCGCAGACTATCAGAGAAAGAACGCCGCGAAGAGATCGGCCGCATGCTGACCGGCGACAAGCTCACCGAGACATCACTCAAGCAGGCGGATGAGTTGCTGGCGGAGTTTGAGTAGGGCGTAGGGTGGAGCGTGTTCCACCATGTTTGATTTTCCATTTGCGGCGGCCGTGCCAAGCAGCCCGAAGGGCTGTCATTGCGTTGAACAACGCAATCCAGTCCTGACGAAGTCTGGATACCGATTTGCATCGGTATGACAACGCCTGCGGCGTTGTAGTGGGGAAAGGGGATCCTGAACGATGCTAAGGAAGCTTGTCTACACAATCTCTGCCTTAGTTATCTTGATTGCCGCGGCATCGATATTCTGTAGTTACGACAAGGCACGGCTTCATGTCCATCTGTCGGAAAAGAGCCCGGATGGCAGCAAGGTAGCTAAAGTAGTCTGGAGATGGACAGACTCTGGGCGGGGCGCGACTATTAATAGTTGGTTGATTGTAGAAGATAGGAAAAGAGATTCGATTCTGTTCAAACGCGAGCTTCGGGGAGGAGCGGACATTCCCCAAGACATGACTCGGGAATTTCTAGGTATCAGTTGGGACAGCAACAACGTAGTACTTGACGTGAGAGGTCGCTACTACGACGGACCAACGAAGTTCGAATCGAAGTGATTTATGAATTGTGTGCCGTGGAGCACCGAGATAGAATTAGAGGTGACAAGTGGACAAACGGTTTCAGGTATTCGTTAGCTCGACATATGAGGATCTGAAGGTCGAGCGGCAGAAAGTAATTCAGAGTCTCTTGGAGATTGATTGTATCCCTGTTGGGATGGAGTTTTTCCCTGCTGCTGATGATGCCGCTTGGGAGGTCATCAGAAAGGTGATTGAGGAGAGCGATTACTATGTCGTGATCGTTGGTGGCAGATACGGCTCGTTAACTTCAAGAGGGATAAGCTACACACAGCGCGAATATGAGTACGCTGTCGAAAGAGGTGTACCGGTGGCAGCGTTCCTGCACGCAGAGCCAGACTCAATACCTTCGGGAAAGACGGAGATGTTGCCTGAAGGGCGAGAGAAGCTTGAGGAGTTTCGCGGACTGTGTCGGAAACGTATGTGTAAGTCATGGAAGACTGATGATGAACTCGCCGCGGCAGTTGTGAAGAGCTTTATATACTTGAAAAGAAACAATCCTGCAATTGGTTGGGTGCGTGCGGATCAAATGCCTGATGAATTCGCTGCCAAGGAAATTCTGAGATTGCAATCACGCGTTCGCGAACTGGAGAATGAACGCGAAATGCTCAGCACGAAGCCACCTGCCGGCACCGAGTCGCTTCAGCAAAGTGACGATGATATTTCCATTCTGATTCACGTTAGAGCAAAGAAGTACTGGGGACCGTCTCCTGAAAACTACGAATATATGGAAACCGAAGTCGCGATTACACGAACTTGGAATGATCTCCTAAAGATCTTGTCGCCAGCGATGATTGGAGAGGCCTCTGAAAACGATTTGAAGCAATTGATAGACGGAGATGTTGGCGAGAGGGAGATTGAAATGGCCACCTCATCGCAGCTCGGGATTCGATTGGATATTGACAGTTGGCACATATCGATAGCTAGTTTTCACATCATCATCATTCAGCTCAGGTCTTTGGGAATTATCGTGCAGGGCGACAAACCAAGAAGCCTGAAGGATGGGAATACTTATTGGAAACTGACGTCGTATGGAGACAACGTGATGACCCGAATGCTTGCTCTTAGGCGTGTCGAATAGACCGATGACCTTACGGCTCCACTTGTAAGATCGTTAGCGTCCGCAACGTAGGGCAGATTTCCACGAGACCTGCCTCTTGAAATAGTGTGGCGGGCTTGAGGGCAATCCCGTCATACGGTTTTCGATTAGCATTGGGGTAGATGTGGACATCTGCCGCCCTCAGATTACAGCAGCCGTGCCCTGCAGCCCGGAGGGCTGTCATTGCGTTGAAAAACGCAATCCAGTCCGCACACATGCTGGATACCGATTTCCGGGCTTGTTGAAAAAGTCCAAATACGCCCACCGTCGTCATCGCGAGGAGCGGAGCGACGTGGCGATCTCTAAGTCAATCAATGCAATAGTGAGATAATGAGATTGCCATGCTTCGCTCGCAATGACAGCGTTTGGGGTTTTTCAACAATCCCTTCCATCGGTATGACAACACCTGCGGCGTTGTAATTGCAGAATGGCCGCGATCGGAGATCACGGCCACACTTTTCAGATAACTGTTTATCATTGACCCGCTCGATGCGTTTTCGTAATATTCGAATAATAAAGGAGCTATCTCAATATGGAAATACTTGAGCGTGTATACAATTGGCTGCTGCCGGGGCTGCCGACAGGCATTGCGCTAATCGCGACTATCCTGATACTCATCGCAGTGCGATATATCCTCAACAAGAGCTACGCTGGTGCACTCGAACTTAGGTTCAGACGGCAGATCGTGACCATGATCCTCTCATTCCTGGGAATCATTGCAATTATTATTGTGCTGCCGATATCTGACTCGCTTCGCGGACAGCTCTTGACACTATTCGGAATACTGATATCTGCAGCGATCGCGCTTTCGTCAACCACACTTCTCGGAAACGCCATGGCTGGCATGATGCTGCGAGCAGTGCGGAATTTCCGGCTGGGAGATTTTGTCAGTGTCGGCGAGCATTTCGGAAGAGTATCGGATAGAGGTTTATTTCATGTCGAGATTCAAACCGAAGACCGCGATCTCACGACGATTCCGAATCTGTACCTTGTGACTAATCCGGTCAAGGTCTCGCGCGCATCCGGGACGATAATATCTGCGACCGTCTCGCTCGGTTATGACGTTCCTCACTCGAAAATCGAATCCTCGCTACTCGAAGCTGCCGAAGCTGCGGAGCTTCAGGATCCATTCGTGCACATCCTCGAACTGGGAGACTTCTCGGTCACCTATCGCGTCGCTGGACTACTTAAGGAGGTGAAGCAGTTGCTATCCACGCGATCGAACCTGAAAGAGATGATGCTCGACAAGCTTCACCTTGCGGGAATCGAAATAGTATCGCCGACGTTCATGAATACACGCGCTCAGTCGGAGCACAGAGTTTTCATCCCCGTGGTCGAACGAGAGCCTGCTGCTGAAGAACCGGCCTTTGTGAAAACGCCGGAGGCAGTAGTCTTTGACAAAGCTGAAAAAGCCGAATCGCTGGTGAAGCTGCGAGAGATGCATGAGCAACTGGGTGAAGATATCGAAACCATGAGAGAAAAAATCGAGAAGTCGAAAGATGATGTGAGTCAACGCGATAATCAGAAGGCTGAATTGGAACGCCTCGGAGTGCGGCGCAGCAGACTTGCGGACATCATTAAGATTCGTGAAGAGATAGAGAAGGAATAACGAGGATCGCGGCAACAGAGACTCCGACCGGTGGGTTATACAGGGTGATAGTGGTTCTCACCGCAGTGGTGGTGATTCTGTCGCTGCCCATTGTGGTGGCAGGTGATGCAAATCTTGGCAATTCGGGAGGAGGCCAGGAAGTGAGCGAACCAATGCACTATTTCGTTCAATTGCTTGGAACACGAGAAGGCTGGCCCGATAACATGTCGGCTGAAGAAGAGAAAATCATGAGCGAGCATTTCGTCTACCTTAAGGGCATGGTTTTCAAGAAGAAAGTCCTGATGGCGGGTCCCTGTTTCGATCCGGTCTTCGGTCTCATAGTGTTACAGGTCGACTCTGAATCGGAGGGCAGGGAAATTATCGACAACGACCCATCGATCAAGTCGGGTCTAATGACGTATAAGATGCAGCCATTCCATCTCTCGCTGATGGCGGAGCATGTCCCGAAGGATCGCTATGTGACGAATCCATCTGACAGAATTTTGCGCAAAGAAGTCACGGTGCAGGCCACGCTCGATGAGGTTTGGAATGCATGGACAACAGACGAGGGAGTGCGAAATTTCTTTTCCGAGAACACTAATGTGGAGCTTCGAGTCGGCGGACCGTATGAGATATATTTCAGCATGCAGCCGCCAGTTGGAATGCGCGGTTCGGAAGGGTGCCGCATATTGAGTTTTCTGCCGAAAGCGATGCTCTCATTCGAGTGGAGTGCGCCGCCGTCATTCGGAGAGTTGCGCAAGCAACATACTCAGGTCATACTGCAATTCGATGAGGCATCGGTCGGGCTGGTCAAGGTGACTTTCGCGCAGCTTGGCTGGGGCAAAGGTGAGGAATGGGACAAGCTCTACGACTATTTCGATCATGCGTGGTCATCGGTGCTGGGTGCGTTCGAAGAGAGATGTGTCGGTGGTGGATGAGATGATATTTTGGTAGTCAACGTTTCCAGGGATTACCTCAGGATTTGTGCCGCCAATCGGTTATAAACATATCAGCTTCTGACGATGTTATATAATATGTGGGCAAAAGTGCAAGAATTTTGGCTTGACATAGGGCTGATCGGTGGCTAATATGATTGATTAGCGCGGGCCCATAGCTCAGCGGTTAGAGCAACTGACTCATAATCAGTGGGTCCCAGGTTCGAATCCTGGTGGGCCCACTAGAATATGAATCGATGGGCAATTAGCTCAGTTGGTTAGAGCGTTCGGTTCACATCCGAGAGGTCACTGGTTCGAATCCAGTATTGCCCACCATGAGTGAGGTAAGATTCAAAATATGAGACCAGGATATCGAAAAACTCTCTGGTCGGAGCTGAATGCAGCTGACGACGGCATAAATGAAGAAGACTCAGGAGTGCACTCGGAAACCGAGTGCACTTTTTCATTGTTACATAGTTTCAAATGTTATGGGAGTGGGTAATGCAGAAGCAGATTGAATTGTTGATGAAGCTTCAGGACATTGATTATTTCATCGGAGAATTGGAGAGGTCAAAGGATTACCTGCCGGATATGATTGAGAACCTTCGCAAAGAAATGACGGAGGTTGCCGACACGCTCGAGAATCACAAGAAACGCCTTGCAGAAGCTAAGCTTGAGTTGAAGAGCCTCGAAATTGAAGTAGGTGCAAATAATGAGGCTTTGGAAAAATACCAGCATCAGATGCTGAGTATTAAGACCAACAAAGAGTATGATGCTCTTACGCAGGAGATCGACAGAACCAAGGAAGTGGTTAGCGATGCCGAGGACAAGACACTGCTTCTGATGGATGAGATCAGCGAGTTGGAGCAGAAGATCGAGGAATACGAGGCGAAGTCGGACGAGACAAGAAAGCTAAACGTTGACCAGCTCGAGCAGCTTCAGAATCAGATCGATGCTGTTGGCGAGAAGATGCAGATGAAGGACGACGAGCGTAAGAATGTTCTTGTGCGGATACCGAAGCAACTCATGTCGGCTTACGAGAGAATCAGAAAAGGACGTGGGGGAGACGTCGTAGTGCCGGTCAAGAGACGGTCATGCGGAGCCTGCTACAAGCAGCTCGAACCGAGGCTTGTGCAAGAGATCAAGAAAGCCGACAAGGTGATTACGTGCGATTCGTGCGGAAGAATTCTCTATTGGGCGGGAGATGACGATTGATAAACGATAAAGTCGCGAAAGTGGGACTGACATTTGATGATGTCCTGCTGATTCCTGCCAGAAGTTCCGTGCTTCCGGCTGAGGCCAACGTTGCCACCAAGCTCTGTATTGGTATCGATCTGAATATTCCGATAGTGTCTGCAGCGATGGACACGGTTACCGAGGCGGAGCTTGCGATCGCTCTTGCCCGCGAGGGCGGGCTCGGATTTATCCACAAGAATATGAAGATCAGTAAGCAGGCTGCTGAAGTAGATAAGGTCAAACGATCAGAGTCTGGCATGATAGTCAATCCGATCACGCTTCCTCCCGATCAGCCGATCGCCGAAGCTCTCGGTGTGATGACAATGTTCTCGATTTCCGGCATTCCGATTACGGAGAAGGGAAAGCTCGTCGGCATCCTTACCAACCGGGACTTGCGTTTTCATAAGAATCTGAGCGTGAAGATCGCCGATGTGATGACAAAAGACAATCTCATCACAGTGCCGCCCGGAACGACTCTTGACGAGGCGCAGGAGATTCTTCACAAGAATCGTATCGAGAAACTGCTTGTTGTCGACGACGACGGTATGCTTAAGGGAATGATAACGGTCAAGGATATTACTAAGAGAATCATGTATCCGTTATCATGCAAAGATGAGCAGGGGAGACTGCGAGTCGGCGCGGCGGTCGGTGTCGCCAAAGATATGCTGGACCGCGCTCGGGCGTTGGTTGAATCGAATGTCGATGTGCTTGCAGTCGATTCGTCACATGGTCATTCTGAGGGCGTGCTTAAGGCGGTTGAATCTCTCAGAAAGGAATTCCCGAGTCTTCCGATAGTGGCAGGCAATGTTGTCAGCGCTGAGGGGACTCGCGATCTGATCACTGCAGGAGCAAATTGTGTGAAGGTCGGAATCGGTCCCGGTTCGATCTGCACTACGCGCGTTGTCACAGGCGCAGGCGTTCCACAGATTACGGCGATACTTGAATGCAGCGAGGAAGCTCGCAAGCATGGTGCCCACATCATTGCCGACGGCGGTGTCAAATACTCAGGCGATGTCGCGAAGGCGCTCGCAGCAGGTGCCAATGTTGTCATGATTGGTTCGCTGTTTGCCGGCACAAAAGAAGCTCCCGGCGACGTCGTGCTGTACGAGGGGAGAAGCTACAAGCTCTATCGCGGCATGGGATCGATCGAGGCGATGCGACAGGGTTCAGGGGACAGATATTTCCAATCGGACACCAGCGAAGTCAAGAAACTGGTGCCGGAAGGTATCGAAGGCCGCGTGCCATACAAGGGCGAACTCTCCGATTCCATTTATCAGCTTATGGGCGGTCTCAAAGCCGGTATGGGTCTGACCGGATGCCGCACGGTAAGCGATCTGCAGACGAAAGCGAAATTCGTTCAGGTAACATTCGCAGGCTTACGCGAAAGCCATCCCCACGATGTCTCTATCACAAAAGAAGCCCCTAACTACCAGGCGTGGCGGTAGACGTTGGAATGTGAATCTGTCCGGCTATGCACATAACATCAGATTCCTGACTATTTACTGCTAGCGAGAATATCGGCTAATCACACATCACTATGTGCGGAGCGGGGCGGATATTTCTTGTCGATTCGTTCGCGGTAGAGCTGGCCGATGAGGCTGCCGAGGATGAACACGATCGATGTATAGTAAATCCAGAATGCAACTACTATCAGGAACGAATACGCGCCGTAGACTTTCGTGAGCGTCGCCACATGAGCTATGTAGTAGCCGAAGATTATTTCGGCAATCTTCCACATCGCCGCAGCAGAGACTGCGCTCATCAGCACGACTCTCTTGGGAAGCTTTGTCTGCGGTACGAGAAGATAAACTATGAAAAATGCGAAGAATATTACAAGTGTTGTAACGACATCAACAGCAATATCTGCCAGACCGGCGAGATCGAAACGACCGAGTAATTCGGACCGGCTCGCGAAATCCTCAATGATACCGACCGATGGAAGGACTGTCGTCGAGAGCAGAAAGTAAATAATGACGAGCAACACGAGGCCGATGTCGCGCAGTTTGCTGACATAGACTGAGTGGTTGTCCTTGACGTTATACGAATTGTTGAGAACGGTCCGCATGCTGGAGAAGAGACCGCTTGCTGCGAATAGCAGACCCGCCAGTCCGAGCAAACCAGCAACGCCTTTATACACTCTAAACTCGTCAACTCTTGTCAAGATGAGGTCCTTTATATGTTGTGCGTATGACTCGTATGGAATCACACGATCTATGAGTGCATCTATCTCGGATGTGACCGTGGTCTTTTCCAGCACGTTGCCGATGACTGCAAATATGATCAGTGTCATCGGAATAATGCATACGAAGATCGAGAATGAGAGCCCCCCGGCGAGCAGGAACACATGATCGTCTCCGACTCGATTGTAAAGTCCCCCAACGTAATGGCTGAGAAAATCCTTCAGACTCCTCAGCCGCTGCCTAAACCATGATTCTGATGCCGTCTCGTCAACTTCGCTCATAACAATATCTCACCTGCAAATGGGCATGTTGAAAAACCATAGATGACGTCATCATTGCGAGCGAAGCGTGGCAATCTCCGCATTTCACAATAGCCTTGATTGATATAGAGATCGCCACGTCGCTACGCTCCTCGCGATGACGCTGCTTCACAGCATCGGGACTTTTTCAACAAGCCCCAATGCGAGAGTTCGTGGACAAACTTAATGAAAAATAGTGGTATTACGCAAATAAATTATCCTCTCGAATTTCTGCTCCAGTGGCGGAATGCTTCACCGTGGCTGTACGCTTGCGCTTTCTTCTGCGGCACACACAGGAGCACAGCTCCTGTGTACACATGATGGCTATGCCCCAGCGCTCTCTCTTGCGGCACTCACAAGGAGTATAGCTACTGTGAATTCATGTATCAGAGATCGCCACATCGCTGCGCTCCTCGCGATGACACGAGGCAGGCTCAAGAAAAAGAACCGCCTCTTGGAGAGGCGGTTCAATATTGATATCGGTCGATGGATGCTGTCTCGATCAGCTTCCGCCCTTCTTATCGCTTCCAGTTGGCCTAAGCGGCGTCTTGTCAGTGGATGCTGACTTAGACGATGCAGGTGGAGTGTTCGCATGACTGGCTTTCGCGGAGATATTACCGATTTCGATCGGTATCGTATATCTCGTGTCCTGATAGTCCATCATTGACAATGTGAAGGAAATTTTCTTGCTCAACTGATCGAAATCATCGCGCAAAGTCACGAAGATATCTCTTTCATCACCGGCGGCGATCACGCCGTCAGGCATCTGCACATCGACAATATCAGTCGGAGCGAAGACAATCGCGGGATTGATCGGCTGATGCGACACATTCTTGATAACAAGCCTGAACGGCTCACCACGCTTCTCAAGAGGGATTGTCACACGCGACGGAAATATCGCGGCGGGCGTAGTTGAATCAAAACTTGCAACGCCCTCTGCTGTCAACGTGACCAGCATTTCCTTATTGTTGGGATCGCTGGTATATATCCGCGGACCTTTGGTCACCTTGGATGCGCGGCTTATGCTGAGACTGATTCCGACTTCAGCGCTGTCTCCGACAGCGAGGAACCGCTTATCAAGCGGCGCCTTTGTGCAGCCTCACCCAGGCTTGATTTTGACGATATCCAGAGTATCTGTTCCGACATTCCTGATGTGGAATGGGTGATACGCTGAACTCCTCGTGGGTGTATAGCCAAAATCAAACTTTGCCTCTACAAGTTCGGCCTTGCCATTCACGTAAGGGCTTTCATACGTGTCAGTCCGGGGGGACTGTGGCTTCGAGGCGATCGGTTTCTTGCTTTCGCCTTGCGACGGTTCAGAGAGGGTCTTGCTCTGAATTATGTTGAAACTGATAAAGGCAAGAATGATTATCGGAGTGAGAAACAACACCTTTTTCATTGTTCAAAATCTCCAAGAGTGCCTGTCATAGACAGTCGAAAAGGTTACTTATATACCAAAGAACATAGGGTTTTCAACGCCATTGTCAAGCTATAAGAGGCTTGCAGCAGTGCGGCATAGACCGCCCATCTACCTTGTGCAGTGTCTCAATGGCCTCCGGATGCCGCCTTGAGTGGCTGATCGATCTCTCTTGTGAACTGCACCGGGATCGTAAAACGCGTTCGCTTCGGATCATTCAACTCAAACGTGAACGATTTCTTTGCAGTCTCCGCATCCAGATCTTCGGCCACCCAGACAGATATAGTCGTTGATTCCCCGGGATCCACTGAATGTTCGGCGTATTCGTATCTGAACGCCTCGTGAGGTCGCGACACCAATTGCGGGGTCAATGCTACATCCGAGAGATTCGTAACAGTCACACTGAATTTCTCGCTCCGCTGATCCTGCTTGATATCGACGACCTGCGGGTCGACCTTGATCAGGGAGATGGAATCCTCAGCAGGGCGAATATTCGATTGCAGCGTAAGTTTGCTGTTACCTTTCGTTATGTCACTGGTGACGACTGTGGCAGTCTTCTTCTGCTGACCAAGCCGTTTGCCGGTGCTGAAAATCAGTTCTATTTCTGCGCTGTCACCGACAGCGATGAGCCTCTTGGTAAGAGGCGCCTTTGTGCATCCTCACCCAGGCTTTATCTGGATAATCTCTAACGTGTCAAGCCCTTTGTTCTGAATCCAGAAGCTGTGGCTTATACTCGCCTCCTGAGGGACCATCCCGAAATCGAATTCCAGCTCGGGCAGGTAGAGCCTGCCTTTGGTGTATGTTCCTGCCGCCTTGGAGATGTTCTCAGGCTTGACCGGAGTGCCAGCCAAGGCAGACGTCGTCAGGATGAGAGCGGACATGACGGTACTTGCAAGAAAACGCATAGTTGCTAAATCCCCATAAGTTCAAATAGCGAATGCTGAGAAGATAGTCTGCTTAAAGTTATAAATAACGCCCATCAAGTCAAGCGAAACATATACTGGCAGTTAATAACATCAATTTCCTTGTTTGGTTCTCGAATTCACCTTCTTGATATATGATACCGGGATTGACATTCTGGTACCCGCAGCATCGCCGAATTCAACTGTGAATGACTTCTTGAAATACTCCTCCTTTCGGTCTTTCCTTACATTCACGATCGCATCGAGTTTCGCGCCGACATCGAGCATATCGCCAGCCAGGTGAACGTCAAAGCAATCATCATCAGAGTATACAAGCTTCACAGCCAATGTATCCATAGTTATGTTCTTTATTGCGATCTTATTTGCGTCGTTCAAGGTCTCCGGCATAAGATAGAGCTTCTTGGGAGTGCAGACTACAGGGGAGGTAGGAGCCGACTCTGGAAATATCAACGCCTTGATCTTGAGTTGCAGAGTTCTGTTCAACAGATCGCTGGTGTGAACTTTGGTGGTCTTATTGTATTGGCCTCTCTTGTTTCCCGAGTTTAATGTTATTTCGATCAGAGAGCTGTCGCCGACAGCTATAAGCTTCTTGGAAATAGGAGCCTTGGTGCAGCCTCAGCCAGGGTCGACCTTCAATACTTCGAGAGTATCAGACCCCATATTGATGAGATAGAACTTCTTCGATACGAACGCGTTCTGAGGCACTTTCCCGAAATCGAATCCCCCTTCTCGGATTACCGCACGTCCTTTCGTATACACACTTTCAGTCACAGTACTGCGCTGGCGAGGCGGCACGACGGTCTGAGCTGAAGCGATTGAGCCAAGGATTAGAATTGCCGATATCAGATGGCGTAACAGCATATATGTCATTTAGATCCCTCACGAAGGCAGATCAAGATGTCCGTCCTTATAACAAAAATCACACTGTACTTATACAATCGGCAGCCCGATCGGATGAATATATTCAAAAATTCCGCATGAGCCAGGGGAAATGAGACTCATGCGCACATCCACCGCAAATCGGCAAGAAAATGACAAGTTTATGCTTGACAGCGGCACATTAGTGCACTACTGTATGTTTGTGCAGTACGGTGGATCGGGATTGTAGAAAGCGGTATGCATGAATTCCGAAGGTCGACCTGCATGATAGCGAGGGAAGATGTATGGTAAAAGCAAAACTGACGGCGAGGCAGAAACAAGTCTACGATTTCATTGCGGCGAGCATCCTTGAGAAGAGTGCGCCTCCGACGATCCGCGAAATAGGAGAGCGCTTTTCAATCCAGTCGACCAACGGCGTCAGATCGATCCTGGCAGCGTTGATCAAGAAGGGCTACATCAAAAAAACTCCGCTCGTTTCGCGCGGGATAGAGCTTGCGACCAGGATGACAACATCGGTAAGGCAACTGCGATTGGTGGGTGCAGTCCCTGCAGGTGCGCCGCTTCTGGCGGACGAAAATGTAGAGGGGAGCATCGCGGTCGACACGACATTTCTGCCGTCTGGTGAGACTTATAGCCTGCGTGTGGTGGGGGAGAGCATGATCGGTGCTGGAATTGTCGATGGTGACTTTGTTGTTGTGCGCAAGCAGGATTCAGCTGACGCAGGGGACATTGTCGTCGCGGTGATCGGAGATGAGGCGACCGTAAAGCGATACTATCCGGAGCCTGACTGCATCCGGCTTGAGCCTGAGAATGATGCGTTCGGTCCGATTATTGTCGAGAACGATACGCCCGGATTCTACATCGCAGGCAAAGTAGTGGGACTTCTCAGGCGGATGTAGTGATTCTCCGGTCGGTCATGATGAACTAGTCAGATTGATGCAGCGCTTCACCCGGATTGTGATATGTATCAGGATGTGGAAGAACCCATAGATGTGATTGCCGTATTCGAGAAGAGCAGAATGAGGCCGCTTCGCTTCAAATGGAAGGATCGGGTCTATCGAATTGCCAAGATCACCGGAGTGTGGCAAAGTGAGGTGGGTCGATACCGGTTCAGGCATTTTGCAGTTGTCGATGAAGGCTCCAACTTCTTCGAATTGTCGTATGACCAACATGATACAAACTGGACGCTCTGTAAATTGTCTGTCGACTAATATCCTGTTTACCAGTATCATAAGTGTCGATCGTGTAAGTGTTGGTTTGTATGCATTGATCGCGAGTCTGTTTAACGCTGAACTGATAGTAGTTGCTGATGAACAGATTAGGGAGGTATTATGGAAGCAGTTGATTCGTTGAAATCAGGATATGTTTCTATCAAACAATGGGTGGACAAGCTCCTTGAGGATGTAACCGAGGAGGAATCTGTCCAACGCGGGAAAGACCTTATGAATCACATAAGGTGGCAGGTTGGACATCTATGCGTTTCCACAAAACTCCTGGTGAAGGGTCTTGGAGGTGATACTGAGTATGAGGGAAGTGAGCGGTATTCGAAGCTCTTCGACTTCGGTGTTGAATTCGCTGAGGATCCATCTCTCTTTCCTGCCCTCCGCGAGCTGATAGACAACTATGGCATGGTGCACAACCGCGCGGTGAGCGCACTCGATGGGGTCTCTGCTGATGATCTCGATGAGGTCATCCAGATTACGGACGAGTGGAAGGAGAGCAGGGGAAGACTGATTATGTTCATGACACTTCACGATGCGTATCATGCCGGGCAGATTGGCGCGATTCGAGCCAAGGTGCTCGGAAGGAAAGGCGTGTTCGGATAATGTTCCCCACCGGCAGACGTGGTGCTATGCGCGACCGGCAAGTTGGTTGCTCGAGCGGCTCGGAGCGAGTTGTTCTTCATGTCGACATGGATGCATTCTATGCGCAGGTCGAGCAGCTTCACCGGCCGGAGCTGAGGGGACTTCCTCTTCTGGTCGGGATCGGTGATTCGCGAAGGGGTGTGGTCGCGACATGCTCATATGAGGCTCGCGCATTTGGTGTGAAATCCGGCATGGCTATGGGGGAAGCTCTCAGACTCTGTCCGCAGGCGACGGTCGTTGCGGGATCATTCGACGCTTACGAGTATTACGCCGACCGAATTCGAGAGATATTCAGAGAGTTCACACCACTTGTTGAGCCGACTTCAATCGACGAGGCATATCTGGATGTGACCAGATCAATGAATCTCTTCTCCGGTGCAGTTGCGATAGCTCGTGAGTTAAAGAAGAGGATCAAGGAGCGGCTGGACCTGACGTGCTCGGTCGGCGTTTCGGTCAACAAGCATCTCGCGAAAGTAGCGTCTGCACTGGAGAAGCCCGATGCGCTTACCACGATGTGGCCGCATGAACTGCCGGCTAAGTTCTTCGTGCTCGACGTCTCGAAGCTGTTCGGTGTTGGACCCGTGGCGACACGACGTCTCAACGAGGCGGGCATTTTCAAGATTGGTGAGCTTGCAGGTGTGCCGCTGTCGTTGCTCACGAAGCGATTCGGTGTGATGGGGGAGCATTTCAGGAGAATAGCGAATGGCCTCGATGAGTCGCCTGTGCAGCCTCATGATGATTTGCATCACGAGAGATCGATGTCTCACGAACACACGTTCGAATACGACATCAGGGACTTCGAGTTAATCGATTCGGTGATTCTCCATCTGACCGACAAGGTAGTGCAGCGCCTGAAGAAACGACGATTCGTTGCCCGGACTATCACTCTTCGAGTCAGGTATGCTGATTTCAAGACGATTACTCGCGACCGCACTATCAACCGGCCCACAGACGATGTGCAGACTATCTACAGCGTGGCGCGAAGTCTCTTGCCGGAAAAGACTGTTGTGCAGCGTACTGTAAGACTTCTGGGTGTCAGAGTCTCTAAGCTGACTTCGCTTGATGAGGATGATCAGATGACGCTCTTCTCGAGCGACATCTCGATCAAACAGCGCACAGCGGCGGACGCAGTCGAAGCAATAAGAACGAAATTCGGAAAGGGCTCTATTGTCAGGGCCGGGAGTCTTGCGTATCTTGAACGAAAAGAACGCAAGAAGACTTGACAGTTGGCCGTTTGGTACCAGCACAGGGGCAAATGATATGACTGAGATTGTCCTTGCCAGGACACCTGCGGATATCGCCGAAATCAGGAAGCTCTTCCGGGAGTATGCGGCGTCGCTGGATTTCGATCTCTGCTTCCAGGATTTCGATTCTGAACTTGAAGAGCTTCCCGGTGACTATGCCCCGCCGTCCGGACGGCTTTTCTTAGCTACTGTGGACAGTCTTGCGGCCGGTTGTGTGGCACTCAGAAGATTGTCAGGCGTTGTATGCGAAATGAAGCGGCTTTATGTACGTCCAGAGTTCCGAGGTCTTGCGATCGGCAGGCAACTTGTTGAAGCAATCGTTAAGGAAGGGCGTGAAGCTGGTTACCGCGCGATGCGTCTTGATACTCTCGCATCAATGGAAGCTGCCCGCAACATCTATCGATCACTGGGATTCGTTGAAATCGAAGCCTACAGGTACAATCCAATCGAGGGAGCTGTCTACATGGAAATGATTCTGTGATGCCCTTACTGCCCCGACGTCATTTCACGATCACGGTTACTCAGTGCAGATTCCGACCAGAGCTCCGATCTGCTTGCTACAGCCATTGTTGTTTTCGAGACAGGGAGAGTCGGCTCTGAGCTGCAAATCGCCGAGAACAACTTCACAGAAATTGGGATCGGCCGAGAAGTTGCCGTCAATGCCTGCTTTCACAGACAGACTATCGCCCACCCAGTCGCCTCCTGCGTTATTATAGAGATCAGTGCACCTTACGTTCGGAGTACTATTTACATCAAGTATGTTGATGGCCTCGCCTATTGTGCTGAAAGCGATTATACACTCTTGAAGTGTCGCTTTGGAGTTGGTAGCGCAGCTCAGCCCACCACCACCTGAGCGTCCGGTGTTTTGCACAAGTGAGCAGTTCACGAGATGCGGATTCGATTCGGACGTAGCATATATCGCCCCACCTTCCTGCGCCGTATTCTTGAAGGCAACGCAGTTTGTGAAGGACGGGGAGGATGAATTGCAGAATGCTACTCCTCCAAAACCTGCAGCCATGTTGCTCTCGAATCTGCTGTCAGAGATGTTGGGAGACGCGCTAGAGCAGTTGAAAGCGCCCCCGCGCTGCAGCGCCTCGTTGTCGATGAATGTGCACGATCTGAAAATCGGCCGCGCACCACCTTCTGCGGTGACTGCGCCGCCATCTTTCGTGGCATCGTTTGAATTGAATTCGCAGTTCTCGAAAATAGGGGAGGCCGTGCGACACGCGACCGCACCGCCGAAGTCTGCATCATTTCTAAAAAATACGCAGTTGATGAACTTGGGCGAACTGGTCTCGCAATATACCGCACCACCCCAACCTTTCAACTGAGCATCGGCCTCCGACGCGAAACCTTTGATAATCGTGAATCCTTCGATCACTGTATTGGAATCTTCACTCATAAAGATGAATGCCCTGTGAGGTTTGCTCGTGCTTCCCTTGCAGTCTATAGTAGTCGAGTCGGGTCCGCCGGCGGATCGCAAAGTTATGACTTTGCCTCCAAACCTGAGATCGCGGTTCCCGGCATCGGTATATGTGCCGCTGGCAACCACGATTTCGTCACCGTCTTCTGCCGCATTTATCGCAAGTTGAATGGTTTTGTAGGCCTCAGGTACCTTGAGAGCCTGCGGTCCCGGCGGAGGATTGTCGCCGGCATCCAGCGTGCTCTGCCATTCGCACGACAAGTTCAGGAGTACCATCAGTAGACCTACAATCAGCAGAATATTTCTGTACATTATTTACCTCATTAACAAATAGTCACCGTTTCCGCAACGATATCCCTGCATTCAAAGTTCCCGTCCGGCTCTCAGAAAAAAGACGGGTAAGTCTCTGTAATGTCAAAAGCCGGGCAGCAGAATACAAGCCCGCTTAACCGTTATACGAAAGAAACCCGCGTTGGTTGCGAATGTCAAGGTGTTTGAATAAGTTACTTCGATCGATTTGACATCGACTGAAATGAATCGTCTCAGATTCAGGAGTCCGAACACGAAACAGGTTAGATTCAGGCTTGAGGCTGTATCAGGCGCAATATCCCGCGGAAAGGCCAGGTTCGCGATTGTCAGACTTTATCTGCCTCAGAAGATTCAGTCAGCGGTTGGAGGCTGAGATGGTGCAGGGACTGCTGGAGTACCGAGGGGTTGATGCGCGCATGACCGCAATCGAGCCAAGCGAAGACTCCGCATGCGATGATGCCGATGATGTCTGTTTTGCCCTGATGGTGCGAGTGCGCGATTTCGCCCGAGCGGAGTCGATATTGAAGACAACCTTCACAGATCTCTGAGTGACGAATACCACACGGGAGAGCAATCTCACAGAATCTCGTATATTGAATGAGGCGCGCGCCATGTGAGTCGCTCAGAAGTCCGATTCCTTATGACTGCGATTGTTGAGTCTGTGGATGTGACGTTTCTCTCTGTTGTATCGATACGCGCCTATAACGACGGTTATCAAACCGAGCGGAATGAATATCCAGCCGACAATCTCGATTACAAGCGAATCGAAGAAATGTACAAAAGTGACTCCCGCAACGAAGAACGTCAGTGCTGTTCGCATATATGACAGCACCGTGCGTTCGTTTGCAAGGATCGTGCGAAACGACGCAAGAATATCGGTGGGACTCCATTCAGCAGTGTCTTCTTCAGATTCCTTGTAGTGTGACTTCGCTCCGCTCATATCTCATACTCCGGCGTTCATGGTCTCGAAACTCCAACTCATTGTATCGAGACTATAACAGTTGTGCAGTGTATAAGTTCAATCGATTCTTTCATCTGCAATCTTCGATATGTGCTGATTGTACTGAGCGATATCTCATTACTCGCCGGGAATCGAATATGTCCGGTTGCTTATCGCAGGACGGATTCAATCAATGCCGGAGGCCGGAATCGAACCGGCACGGGGTGTAAGCCCCGCTGGATTTTGAGTCCAGTGCGTCTACCAATTTCACCACTCCGGCATCGTTGCGAATTA
>JAHJOQ010000101.1 GCA_018820315.1 Candidatus Zixiibacteriota bacterium
GGCACGGCGATTGCTCAATAGTTGAACAGCTATGAAATCAATTGAGAATTTAGAACACTGTTGTTTTCTTTTCCAGGAGGATGAAATGAGAAAGCTCACGAGAATCGCCGTAGCACTGCTGATGGTTTTCGCGATCAGCGGAACTGCCAATGCATGGTTCCTCGATTTCGAGGATGGACTGGGTCAGGATCAGGTTCCTATCGCAAGTTCGATCCCGGGCCTTCAGTTTACGACCACCGACGGTTATGACTGGATCTACGGTGACGCCACTACCGGCAACTGGAACGTTTCCAACAACCTTGGTGATATCTGGGGTAGCGGTAACTACAACATGGAAGGTTACGTATTTGCATTCCTCGGCACCAGCCAGGGATCTGGTCGTATCGACTTTTTGAATCAGGATGGCTCATTCTTCACGACCGGCTACAGCTCTCAGTCAGACTTCTTTGTTGAAGCTTATGATGTGAACGACAACCTGATTTCTTCGGCATCAGGTGCGGCGAACACAGACGATTTCGGTGGCTCTTCGCTCGATTACCTGACTGTGTCGTCCGCGATGAATGACATTGCTTACGTCATGGTTCATGACACTGGCAACTACTGGTTGACCGACAACATGTCTGGTGACGCCTCTGGCGTTCCGGATGATACCATTCCTGAGCCGGCCACTCTGCTCCTTCTTGGCGCTGGTCTGCTCGCTGGTGGTATTGCCCGTCGCAAAGCTCGCAAATAATAGCGAAAAAGAGTTAGGTGAGTGATCACCGAAACAGGGTCGCATTGGCGGCCCTGTTTTCTTGTATGCTGATTGCACGATTAGAATCACATTACAATTAGTGGTCTATGAGGAGACTTTGCATACAGCCGCAACGAGGCAATGACGCAATAAAAAGCGGCTCGCTTGCATGACAAACGAACCGCCCGAGATTAGTTCTTTCCCCCCATCCAACCAACTATACAATGAGCGCCCTCATGAGTTCCTCAATCGATCGAACTTTTTCCAGATCATAGACCATGTCCCGGATCATCTTGCGCCTGTTCTCCGGCAGGAAATCGGCAGTCAGACCGTAGAACTTGACCATGAGGTCGCTATCTGTCATAGTCTCGCGAGGATCGCCTTTCGCGTAGTCGACTCTCTGTGTGAAAGTTTCGCCCGTGCTGGTTTCTATGTCGACGACCGACGGCTGAAGTTCCGGGAATTCGGCTTCGAGCTTATCGTCAGCGACAACTTTGATCTTCTGAATGAGATCAATCAACTGAGGATCCGCGATACGTTCTTCCTTGAACTGCAGAGGCGTAACCATGCGATCCATGATCGCCGCACCGACGCAATACGGCATCGAGTGATCGGCAGTCTCCTTGCTGGTCGGATGATACTTGCTCGGATCGGCCAGAATGTCGACTGCCCGGTGAATGGTGTGCACGGTAACGGCAGAGACATCCTCCCACTTGATGTCATTCTCTTTGATGAGCTTCAGAGCCGCAGTCACGGGTGATTGTGTCAGAAATTCTGTCGGGAATGCCTTGAAGGAACAATCCTTGATCTTGAAGTTCTTCCCGAGCCCGTCGAAAAGGACTTCCGGCTTATAGCCTTCGCCCATCTGCTGACAGAAGCCTTCTTTTCCCTCATAAATGGCTTCAGTTCCGATGTAGCCGTTTTCGGCAAGAAGGGCTGCCAACACGCCGGACTGAGTCGCCATAGGATCGACGGTATTCTTCATCATCGTAAGTTTGCCTGCAGCGACTGCACCGAGAGTGAAGTTGTGACATCCCGATATGCCGGTGGCGTTCGTGAGTTGATCGACATCAAGTCCGAGCATTTTTCCCGCCACGAGCGGCGAAACTAATTGTGTGAGTGTCGCGTGGTGCCATCCTCTTTCGCGAATGCCGGGGGTGACATATTCGCAGAGTCGCATTTCGATTTCGTGGCCGATTATGATTCCGACTATCAGATCCTTGCCGGAGCATCCCTCGCGCTCCCCGACAGCCAGTGCCGCCGGGATAATATCTGACGGATGCGACGGGTCCTCTTTCCAGTAAATGTCATTGTAATCCATCACGCGGACCATCAGCGCGTTTGCCAGAGCGGCCATGTATGCATTGGTCTTGAATCCGGTGGCAATCAGCGTTGATTCCGGTGTGCCGCCGAGCTTCTCGATAACCCCCAATGATATCTTACAATCCTCGGCGCGGTGTCCACCGAGTGCGCATCCAAGAGTATCAAACAGAAATCTCTTGGCATGTCGAACTGACTCGGGGTCGATATCTTCGTACTTGAGCTTGTGGGCGAACTCTGCGAGCCGCCTCGAAATTGTCTTCTCCATCAGTTATTCCTCGAGATATTAAGTGACCTATATTCTATTCGATTTATGGATTCAGGCATTACCTGCATTTCTGCAATAATAAGCTACGATTACAGCGTGAAAGGTCAATAGAAAAAGGGCGGTTGATCAGGAGGATTCTCTTTGTATGTAAGAATCGCCGGAGCGACAACTCCGGCGATCTAGAATGGTTCGGGCAGAGCTACACTAACCCAAGGTCTTTCATCATCGTTTCGATTTTGGCGATGTGACCTGTCTCGAAGCGAACGAGATATGCGTAGGTCTCCTTGCCTTTGGGATCTGTGACCTGTTTCCCGAGTTCGGTGTAGAGATCACGTGCTCGCGTCTCTAGAATCAGTCCGATTTCGAGAATTCTCTTTGCGGTCATATTTTCATCGACCTCGTCGATAAGTTCATCATGGATCTCGTCGGTTCTCTCATCGATATCCGGCAGGCCTTCTTTGAGCATGATGTCGTTATATGCGACCCACAGTTCTGATCTAACCAGGTTGTCGTACTGCCGTTCCAATAGCCGGTAGTGTTCTCTCTCTTCGCCCGCCAGCCAGCTCAATATCTCTTTCACTTTCTTGTCTCTGGTATTATCAAGCGCCTTCTTGTAAAAGACATACGCTGATAGCTCTGCCTGAATTCCTCTGCTGAGTCCGTCAAGCACGCTCTTCTCAACCGATGACATGTTCACTCCCTTCGTTGTTCGAAATATCCATTGCCTGAATTTAATTGAACAATACCTCAATGTCAATTGATCCGGCGAATTCATTCAGCGAAAAGCAGCTCGACTAACGAAGGAGACTCTCCAGAGCCGACTCCAATTCAGGTGTATCGAACTCGAATCCTGATTCGAGTAGTTTTCGAGGAATTACATTCTGGCTCGAAAGAATAGTCTCGTCAGCCATTTTGCCGAATAGCAGGCGGGCGGCGACCGCTGGAAGGGAAGCAACTGCCGGTTTGCCGAGGATTTTGCCGAGCAAGTGCGAAAACTCGGCATTCGAGACTGCGTTGGGGGAGACAATGTTGACTGGTCCGGTCAGGCTCGGCTCATTAATTACGTGGATGATCGCCCTAACAGCGTCATCTAATGTGATCCAGCTCATCATCTGTCTACCGGAACCGATCTTGCCGCCGAGACCCTTCCTGAACATCGGCAGCATCTTCGCAAGCGCTCCAGCGTCTGGAGTCAGGATGATCCCGAAGCGCAGATGCACTGTGCGAATGCCTGCGGCTTCAGCAGCCGAGGTCGAATTTTCCCACAGTTTGCAGAGATCCGCAAGAAAGCCCTCTCCGGCGTGGCTTTGTTCATCTGCAGTCATATCAGGAGCCATATTCCCGTAGAAGCCAACGGCTGATGCTACCAGAAAGACGTTCGGTATCCGGCGTAGTCGGGCGATTGTCTCTGAAAGATAGGCTGTCGGCTTTACTCGACTGTCGACCAGTACCTGCATTCTTCTGTCGGTCCAGCGCGAGTCTGAGATGGCCGCTCCAGATAGGCAGATAATGGTATCATGTCCGTCAATTTCATCGAGGTCGATCTTTTTCTCGTATGGATTCCAGAGAGAGGATTGTGAGCCGGAGGGGGTGGGCGATGGCCTGCGAATCAGGCAGGTAACTAAGTCTCCCTGCAAGAGGAGCTGTTCAGTCAGTGCTGTTCCGACCAGGCCGCTCGATCCGGCTATCAAAATTCGCGACATCATGGTCTCAAAATTGCGAATTTCAACGGAGGCAATCCGGAAATCTCGGCATCGATCTTGTCGCCATCTTTCACTTCTCCAACACCTTCGGGTGTCCCGGTCATGAATAGATCGCCTGCATCGATGGTCATGAATCGGGATACAAAGCTGACCACTTCGGCTGGCGAGAAGATCATCTGACCGGTGTTCGCAGACTGACGGATATTGCCGTTCAATGACAGCTTGATATCGAGTGCCAACGGATCGAAATCAGAACCGGTAGTGACAAACTCACCAAATACCGCTGCGCAGTCGAAACCCTTGGATATTGTCCACGGTCCGCCGGCTTTCTTTGCCGCACTCTGGATATCCCTGAGAGTGAAATCGATGCCGACACCCCAGCCGGATATGGAATCTCCAGCCTCCTGCTCGGATGCTCTGCTCAGCGTGCGGGAGATGACGAAACAGAGTTCGACTTCGTGATGCAGGACGCCATGAGCGGCGGGTATCGCGACTTCATTCGCGCCGCTGACTATAGCTGAATTCGGCTTCATGAAGATCGTCGGCTCCGGCATCGGTCTTGAGCCTCCCATTTCGCGTAGGTGTGCCAAATAGTTCTTGCCGACACAGAGAATCTTGCCGGGTGTGATATTCACTTTGTCCACTGTAATTGCGCGCATATATGGCCTTTCGTTGCAATCGGAAAATGACTTTCCAGGAGAGAGTATTTATCTAAATTGGTGAGAAATGCTCCTTGGTCGCCGCACAGACCGGGCAGAAGAATGCCTCGGGCAGGTCTTCGAATGGAGTTCCCGGTTCGATTCCATTTTCCGGAAAGCCCTCCTCTGGATCATATATCCAGCCGCAGACCATGCATATATGTTTTCTAGCGGAGCTATGATCAACCATTTCTCTCTCCATCCAGGTCTGGACTATTCTCCACCCCTCGTGCGGGTGTTCTGACTATCTGCACGAGGATAATCTTGTGGTGATTAGAAGTCAAGTATGCAATTGCAATATGGGCCATGTGGGCGGCACATGTCCTTGAAGTAGGTTGTGTGGCCGCGATCTCTGATCGCGGTTTACAAGCAGCGTGTCAGGATCTCCTCACATGCGTTCGGACCTGCTCTTCGCTTCGCTCCAGCAGGCAAGGATCACTAACCTGCTGGATTGGCAATGTGCTGCTGGTAATGGGTCCCCACCTTCGGGGGGACGACAGAGCTGTTTTCAACAACATGACAGCAAAATGTCTGGCTGGTCTGAGATATAGGGAGGAGAGCCGAGACTGCCGTAAGTGCAACCATCGTAGCAATCCCGGCTCAAGCTTGTAGATTACAATACCATCGCAAGAATCGATTGATGCCGTTTCGCGGGGGCACTCTTGGTGTCCATGCGCAGAAAGGCTGCATTGTCTTCTGATGCGTTGCCGCATCTATCCGGTAAGATCACGAAACAATTGTCCTCAATTGCTGTTTGCGAGTTGACGAATCGATTTCAGAATATCTATATCTGGCTGAATCGAGGTCCTGCACCCTGTGAACATCCTTGCTCGCAATTTCCTCCGGTACTCACTGAACGCACCTACGAGCCAAGAACGTCTTGAGGGAAACCCGGCTCAGACGTGCGTTCTGTCCATACTCGTGTAAACGCGCTATTTGCAGTGTGGTTCCCGACAATTGAATATGCCTGCAGGAGATGACTTTCATTGGAGTCGAACTGAGAGGAGATTGTCCGCCTATTTTCTCGCTTTGAGCATCAGAATAATACCGACGAGCAAGAACAGACCGTTGACCCCCCACGATGCAAGCAGCGGGGGAATCGAACCATCGGTGCCGAGTTTCTGACCTATCTCGAAAAGCAGTATATAGAAGAACGCGATCCCGGCTGAGAATGCGAATCCGATTGCGACCGAACCGCGCCGGGGATCAGATGCCAATGGCACTGCGAGAAGTACTATGATGAAACTTGCCAACGGCAGCGAGAATTTGATGTGAAAAAAGACCTCTTCCTGCGTGGTTTCGATCGCAGCCATACGGCGATACTCGATGATCTTCGCAAGGTCTGCTACGGATAGATCGAAGCCGAGATTCTGGTCTGATCCTTTGCGGATCATCTCTGATTTTTCGAATCGCTCCGGCGGCTCCTGGATTTCCGGCAGGTACAGCGTATCGAATTCGGTCAGCTCTTCGGTGCCGGACTCTGACGAGAACTTCCGCAATCGTCCATCTACAGCGATCCAGATAGAATCGAGCCATTCCATTCGCCGACAATCAAGCTGGCTTTCCTGGCGGTTATCAGTCACAGTGTGGATCGTAACCTGCTGTGCGGTTTGCGTTATCGGATCATAATTGCTGAATCGGAAAATGCGACCGTCGCTGCCCCTGTACATCAGGTTATGCACCTGCTCTTTGCCGTAGTTCGGGTTATTTTCGATCTCACCGTATCGTATCTGTGTCTTTCGACGGTTTGCTTCCGGCACGATTCTATCGGAGAAGATGTAGATGGCTGCGCTGATCAGGAGTCCTCCGAGCAGGAGAGGCTGCGCGATTCGGTACATGCTAACGCCTGATGAATTCAGAGCAAGAATCTCCTTCCTGCGCGCCATCAGTCCTATGGTAAACATTGAACCGAGCAGCACAGCGACCGGAGTTACCTGCACAATTATGAAAGGGAAGAAATAGAGGTAGTACCGGACGACCATCGAAAGTGTGGCATCGTTATCGATATAATCATCGAGATGCTCGACATTGTCAATAATCAGATATACGAGTAGAAAGACGAACAGAGAAACCAGTGTTGCCTTAATGAAAGTCTTAAACAGGTATCTATCTATTACTTTGATCATCGCCTGGGCTTCCGTCCGAAATAAGTTGAAAACCGTGTCAGTTCTTTCTCGGTCATCACTTTTAGGAGAAGCAGCAGACCAACCCCACCGAGCAATACATTTGCAGCCCACATTGTCACGGCCGGTGACAGGAATCCTCTGTCGGAAATCTCTTCGCCACCGATAAGAAACGCCCAGTAGACGATGAACAAGGCGATAGAAATTCCTATAGAGACCGCCATTCCCCCTCGCTGAGCCATTATGCCGAGCGGCGCTCCGATGAGAACAAAGACTATGCAGGCGGCGGGCAGCGAATATTTCTTATGGACTTCCAGGAGGTAGGTATTCACCAGGTGTTCTGTGTGGTCTTTGTTCTTGATGGACTGCTCAAGGCTTTTTGCTACATCCGCCGCGCGTTGGTAGGCGAGAATGACAGCTTTTCGTTTGAATACGTCGGTTTCGACAGACTCGTCCCTTGTCAGGCCGTAGAAAAGCCGCCTCCCCTCGTCATCGACCCGTCGGAATGAGAGCATGTCGGTCTTCCTGATTCTCTCTCGCCATTTCCGAATCTCGACAAGCATATCCTCGGCCGACTGTTCACGATCTCCCCTATATGACGAATCGGTTCTTTTGAGTGAACGGCTTATATCGCGGATATTGAATGTTTGCTTCTCAAATTTGACCCAACGCCATTTCTCCGGATCGTTTCCCACCGGCTCATGAATCTCACCATCCTCCAGGACAAAGCTGAGAACCGTACCCCCCTCCAGATACTCCAGCTCACCTTCCTGCGCGAGGATAATTCTGGGATTCCTCGGATCTTTCTGATCGAAAATGGTAACGTCTTTGATGCGCGATGTCTTGTGATCTATTTTCTTTATCAGAATGACATAGCCCGGAATGTCATTGAGGAATATATTGCTCTTGATCGACAGTGTCGGACGCATCACGCGAATATCGCTCATCAGCACCCGCGCCTTATGATTCGCATCGGGGAGGACCTCGTTGTTAAACCACACCATTCCTGCAGCCAGAAAGACACTCGCTATCAGCACCGGGCGGATGAGTGTAATCAAGTGTATCCCTGAACTCTTGATTGCGAGCACCTCGAAATCGGATTGCAGTCTGCCAAATGCGGTCAGAGACGCCACGAGGGTTGCCATCGGCACCGACAGCGCCAGCATCCATGCGAGATTCAGAACGAATACCCAGAGAATGGTCAGCAGGTCGATATCTTTGCCTATCGCCATGTCTATCACATTCGGCACGAAATCGAGGATGAGAACGAATGTAACCACACAGAATGAGAAGAGGAAAGGTCCTATGTGTTCTTTAAGAATATATCGACTCAGTACGCGCATTTTGGCCAAGTTATTTAAGTTCCATTCATTATACAAGTATTTTCCTTGCAGAGACTTCCGGCGCGCATTATTATGACAAAAAGGAGTCCGCATGATATCTGATTTTGCGCAAGGGGATAATGTAACAGGGTTCTTCGTTCTGACTGCCGCTCAGGTTATTCCGTATGACCGGGGGGAAAGGCTGCGACTCGAATTCTCCGATTCCTCCGGAAAGATCGAAGGTATTATATGGGAGGATGCAGCTCTTGTCTACAATCAGATTAAAGATGCTGAAGTTGTGAAGGTGCGCGGGCTGGTGTCAACATTTCGTGACAAAGCGCAGCTCAAAGTTGAGAAGATGCGACCCGCCAAAGACGGAGAATATGATCTCTCCGAGTTGTTGAAGGTTGTCGACGGCGGAATCGAAAGACAGCAGGAGATCTTTGATGAGATCGCGGTTACTATTGAGAATGAATTCCTTTCGGAGCTTCTACGGCTACTCAGAAATGACGCTGAATTGTTCGAGAAATACACTGCTGCGCCTGCGGGCAAGAGATTCCATCACGATTACATCGGTGGGTTGGTTCAGCATTCCCTCTCGATTGCTTCTTTGGCGGACAGAGTATGCAAACATTATCCATTGCTCGATCGCGATCTACTGATATGTGGAGCCATATTCCACGATATCGGCAAGACATATGAGCTGACGAGTGGTGTGAAGCTCGACTATACGGATGAAGGACGATTGGTGGGGCATATCACTCTCGGCGATCAGATCGTGGTGGATTACATATCGGAGATACCTGATTTTCCGGAGAAGCTGGAAAACAAATTGCGGCATTTGATAGCATCGCACCACGGCGAGCGGCAGTACGGGTCGCCGGTCGTTCCGCTGACGCGGGAGGCATATGTGCTGCACCTGCTCGACCGAATCGACAGTGGATTGAATGTATTCGATGACTATGACCAGAAGCGCGACAGCGATTGGGGGGGCTACGTCAGCCTGTGGGAGAGATATCTCTACTTCGGATAGGTATCATTTCAAGTTTTTGTTGCAAATTGACGACACTGCACGTATACTCCTGCAAAATTTGTAATCGGGCACCATATGGCTCTGCTAGGATTTATTTCTAACGACATAGGTATCGATCTCGGTACCGCCAACACATTAGTTTTCGTTCGAGGACACCCCAAAGGAATCGTTCTCAATGAGCCTTCGGTTGTGGCTGTCGAGGTTGCTACAAATAAAGTACTAGCGATCGGCAGGGAAGCGAAAGAAATGCTCGGCCGTTGTCCGGGCGAGATAAAGGCAATTCGACCTCTCAAGGATGGCGTTATCGCTGATTTTGCGGTTGCCGAGAAAATGCTCTCAGCGTTTATCCGAAAGGTTGTAAGGCATAGGTATCTTCTCAAGCCGCGGATTGTAATATCGGTGCCATCCGGCATAACCGAGGTCGAGAAACGCGCAGTCCGCGATTCTGCTGAAAATGCTGGTGCCAGAGAGGTCTTTCTGATTCAGGAGCCGATGGCCGCCGCGATAGGTGTCGGGCTGCCAGTCGATCAACCATCCGGCGTGATGGTCATCGATATCGGCGGAGGGACTTCAGAGATTGCAGTAATTGCCCTCAATGGCATCGTGAATAACATCTCAATAAGAATCGCCGGCGATGAGATGAATGAGGCGATAGTCTCTTATCTGAAGAAAAACTACAATTTACTCATCGGTGAGTTGACAGCCGAAGAGATAAAGATCAAGATCGGTAATGCGTTTCAGCAGGAACGCGAGGAATCGATGGAGGTTAAGGGACGGGATCTTGTCGCCGGGGTGCCGAAGAATCTCAAGATATCATCCGCACAAGTGAGGGAGGCTCTCTCGGAGACGATAGATGCTATAATTGAAGCTGTCAAACTTTCCCTCGAACGGACTCCGCCGGAGTTGGCGTCTGATATTCTTGATCGAGGAATCGTCCTTACTGGTGGCGGCGCGCTGCTTCGCTCCCTCGACAAACGACTGCGCCACGAAACGAATCTTCCAGTGAATGTCGCTGATGATCCGCTGACATGCGTGGCTCGTGGCACTGGCAAGGTGCTGGAAAATATGAGCCTCTTTTCGAAAGTCCTCATGAAGAGCCGATCTGACTGACGCCCGCCCACTCTGCCACTTTGGCATAAAAACCCAGCCACATTTGCATTTTTTGTTTGACTTATCGCAGGTACTGCCGAATATTTGACGTATATGCCAGTCACAAGGGAGAAATTAGTCGAATTCGTTTCGGCGACGAGCTACAAGCCAGTCAAAATTCGTGAATTAGCCAAAGGCCTCCGTGTGCCGGAATCAGAGTACAGGTCGTTCCGGAAGCTGGTAAGGGAGCTAATGAATGATGGCACGGTGGTCAGGCTGCGCGGCAGCCGCGTCGGGTTGCCGGGCAAGCTGAGTCTCAAAGTCGGTATCCTGAACATGAATCGAAAGGGATCGGGATTCCTGAAACCTGAGGATGGGACTGAAGAAATCTATGTTCCACCTGAGGATACAGGCACCGCTCTCGATAGCGACCGGGTTGTGGTGAGGGTCAAGCCGGGAAGGAGAGGGAAATCTCCTGAAGCGGCAGTGGTGAAGGTATTGAAGCGAAACCGGACTACTATCGTCGGGACAATCCACCGCGCGAGGTATTTCACAACTGTAGAACCTGACGACCCCAAGATTACCCGCGAAATCTATGTTCGCAAAACCGAAGGGCTTCAGGCATCAAGCGGCCAGAAGGTAGTTGTTGCGCTTTCCGAGTGGAAGAATCCACTCATGAATCCGGAAGGCGAAGTCATCGAGGTGCTCGGCTATCCCGATGATCCCGGCGTCGATATTCTATCGACGATCAGAAAATTCAACCTGCCTACGGAGTTTCCTGCTGAAGTTACCAACGAGGCTGACAAGCTCGAACTCGATATTTCTGTGGATAGAGATCGTCTTGATTTGAGAGACAAAGTCACGTTCACGATCGATCCGGCGGATGCTAAGGATTATGATGACGCAGTATCGCTGGAAATCCTCGATAACGGCAATTATCTCCTCGGCGTGCATATCGCTGATGTGTCGCATTATGTGACCGAGGGGTCCGAGATTGATATCGAAGCGAGAGAGAGAGCGACATCTGTCTATCTCGTAGACAGGGTGCTGCCGATGCTTCCGGAGAAGCTTTCGAACGAAATCTGCAGTCTGAAGGGTGATGTCGACCGCCTTACATACTCCTGCATAATGGAGCTGGCACAAACCGGCAGGATATTGAAGACTCAGATCACGCCTTCCATAATACATTCCGGTGGGAGGTTGTCGTACGACGAGGTTCAGGATTATTTCGACAATGGAAATCCGCCCGATAAGCTGCAGGGACTAACCGAAAGCCTTGATCTTATGCGATCGGTGGCGGAAATTCTCCGCAAGAAGCGACTTGCCACGGGGAGTCTCGATTTTGACTTGCCGGAGCCGAGAGTCGTACTCGACCAATCGGGTGATGTAGTCGACATCAGTCCGCGTCCCCGAAAGGAGAGCCACAGGCTTGTCGAGGAGTTTATGTTGCTGGCGAACAAAGCTGTGGCAGAACACATGACACGGCTCGGTCTTCCTACTCTGTATCGTGTTCACGATGTGCCCGATAGCGGGAAACTCGAAGCATACAGAGCGTTTGTCAGTGGTTTCGGATGGGATCTCAAGCTGACTGATCCTCCCAAGCCGATTCAACTGTCGAGATTCCTGAACAAGATCGAGGGAAAGCCTGAGGAAGGCGTACTCAATGAATTCTTGCTGAGGTCTCTGAAGAAGGCCTGTTATCAGCCGGAAAATATCGGCCATTTCGGGTTGGCGTTCAAACACTACCTGCATTTCACATCTCCAATCAGACGCTATCCGGATCTTCTGGTGCACAGGTTGCTGAAAGAGATTGTCAACGGACACTATCCCGGAAAGCGCCTATTGAACATCAAGCGACTGCTGGTGCGAGTGGGTGAGCATTCGTCGGCACGCGAAAGACTGGCCGAGGAAGCTGAGAGGGAGACAGTTCGGATCAAGCAGGCGATCTATCTCTCGCGGCACATCGGTGATATTTTCGAGGGCGTCATCTCCGGCATCGTATCATTTGGATTCTTCGTGCGATTGATCAAGTTTTCGGCAGAGGGTATGGTGCGTCTGTCGACACTCGGTGACGATTACTATGAAGTCAGCGAGAGCAGAGTGTCAGTCACCGGCTCGCACACGGGAAACACGTACTCTCTTGGCGAGAGAGTTTCGGTGCAGATAATCAACGTCGATCTCGAACGGTACCAGATTAATCTGCGGATAATCGGCAACGACGCTCCCCCCAAGAATAGATCGCAGAGGCCAAAATCTGGCAAATCCAAGAGGAGAAGATGATTGGGAGGCTGGTTCTTTTAACGCCGGATGATCAATCATCTGATTTGTTGGGTCAGGTTCTGAAGGCGAAGCGCATCGTTTTCGATCGTTGCACATCGGCTTCGGAATTTATAGCGACGCTTGAGAATGCCTCACCCTCTATTGCACTCATAGACTCTGAGGGCTGCGCGAGCGAGCTTCTACCGCTGCTGCGGACAATTCTGCGACAGTACCCGAGCCTGGTGACGTATCTATATAACAATCCGGTAGCTGATACTCGATCTGCGTCACTGGAACTGAGTGTTTCCGGTCTGTTCGATCAGGGTGTCACTCCCGCGCAGATAATAGCAGAAATCGAGAATCAACTCGGTTTGCTCGGGCAACTTCGTGATCAGGGAATATTCGGGCATTCGGCGGCGTTGATCAGAGCTGCAGAAACGATTGTCCAACTTGCGCAGGCCGATGTGATCGTTCTGATTGGCGGCGAGAGCGGCACCGGCAAAGAGATGTTTGCTCGCGCGATACACAATCTGAGCAGGAGAGCGAAGAAGCGTTTCGTCCCGGTCAATTGCGGCGCAATCGCCGAGGGCGTTCTTGAAAGCGAGTTATTCGGGCATGAGAAAGGTGCGTTTACCGGCGCTGCAGGTAGGCGGGAGGGGTACTTCGAGAGTGCCGACGGTGGGACAATATTTCTCGACGAGATTGGAGAGATCAAACCGGACGTTCAGGTGAGATTGCTCAGAGTGTTGGAGCAGCGGAGCTTCATGCGCGTCGGCGGGACGGAACAGGTTTCCTTCGATGTTCGCGTGATTGCCGCATCGAACAGGGACCTCAGAGATTTGACAGACGAAGGCAGCTTCCGTGAAGATCTGTTCTACCGGCTCTCTGTGGTAACGCTGAATGCTGTTCCACTCAGAGAGAGACCCGTAGACATAATGCCACTGATTCAGAGATTCCTCGAAATCAGGGGGCGGGGTGATGTTTCTGTTGATCCGGAAGCTGTTGAACTCCTCCTCAGGTACAGCTGGCCCGGGAATATCAGGGAGCTGCGAAATTTCGTGGAATCATCGCTGGTCACACTCGCCGACAGCAACATATCGAAGTTTAGCGTAAGTGAATATATCAGCCGGCAGACAAGATCGAACCGACAATTGCCGGTTGTGACCGGTCATACGCGTCAGACTGCCGATTTTCAGCTGATATATCAGGCACTACTGAACCTTGCTCAGGAAGTATCGGGCTTGAAAGACTTGATAGTGTCGAATAGCGACAGAGGGAGAGGGCATATCGCTCCGGAATTCCACGCTGATATGGAAATTCAATCCGATGGCGCATCGTCGACTTTGCAGCAGATGGAACGCCAGATGATTGCGGACGCTCTCGAAAAAGTCGGAGGAAATCGGAGAAAAGCTGCAGAAATGCTTGGAATCGGCCAGCGAACATTGTATCGTAAGATCAAGGAGTACGATTTGTAGCAAAGGGGTACGGGCTCCACATGTCAGTAGATAGATTATCAAGGGGGATAATCACAATTGCGCTGTTTGGTGCGTTCATTGCACCTGAACTAAACGCGCAGTTCCTCAGCAGTTACTTCGTAACCGACTACGAGACTCTCGAATGGCTGTTCGACACCGGCCAGATCGATTCAGATGAATTCGATCGATGGAGCGAGTTCTTCACAGACTCCATTCAGGAAAGCACCACCGACTTGCACACTGTCGAAGGCGCAGAGATGCCCACGATCAAGGCGACGGGCATCGAAAACCCTACCAGAGACGCAACTGCGAGTTTCCGCATGTATCACAGAGGTTGCGATAGCGAACCATACAGACGAATAATCAGAATGAGCTACTCGGGCAAGCCGGGATTCTACGGAAGTCTGATTGCAGAGAGCTCGGCGAATCAGGAAATCTATCTCAGGAGCAGGAGTATCGGATGGAGAGACGACAATATGAGGATCGAAGTGGGCGGTGTTGATCCTGTCTGGTGCGGGGGGCTTGTTGCCGGGCGACACCCGATCTTTCTCACCGACAAAGACCTTGGCATGTCAATGCTGTATTCTCAGCGGGACAGATTCAACGGGATTCTGATCGAGAGACGGTTAGATGACTTCACTGTCAGCACAGTGACATCTTATGATCGTGACAGACTGTTCACTGCGGCAATCAATGGTGGCAGGATCAGATATTTGGCTGGTGGGCAATCTATCGATATTGCTCTTATCGACGGCAAGATCACAAACAGGGAAAACGGCAGTTCGGCAGAAGTACGGGTGATCGGAACGGGACTTGAGACTGAAGTCCGCAAAGTGAGCGTTAGATTCGATCTGGCTGTGGATCGCGGGGGGAAAGCTGCATATTTAGCGCGGATATCGAATGTTGGTGACCAGCATCGTGTCTACGTATGGCGCTATGATACGATGTTTCGCAATCCGTTCGGTGCAGGAAGGGCAAATACCGATACTCGTGAGGTAAGAATCGACGACATCGGCCTCTCTTACAGGTCCCGATATGCAGGAGAAACAGGCGTGCAAACCAGAAGTGAGTTTCCGCTCTCGAACTCTCAGAATCTGATTGTCGAATCGAATTGGTGGAAAACTGGTGGATCAGAGAAATTCCGGTTGCGTGGAACTTATACTAACACTTTCGCATCCACGAGCAGATTCAAGCTCATTCTGCTCGCCGGTGACGATAACATCAGGACTGAGGGCTACGACATCTGGTCGGTAGTCGCGAGCTGCGGTACAAATCTGCCACCGAGACACAGGCTGAGTCTGACAGGTCGTGTCAAATCTGCTCGAATCGGCGCGAGACGAAAGAAGCTTTACTGGATCGATGCTCGCTGGTCGGCCAATTCGTGCTGCCACAGCAGCCACTTCATGATTCGCTGGTTCGACCCGGATCAGAAATCGGCTCGCGATCACTACTTGCTCTGTTCTGTGAAGGAATCATTCGTTCTCGGTTCCGGACTGCATTTGTCGTTGGCTGCCAGCACGCGATTCGGTCCCGATCAGCAAGCAATAGATAAAACCAGGATCACATTAGAATCAACCTGGAGGTTATAGGATGACATATCTGACATGCGTAATTCCGCTGCTTGTGCTGTGTCTGCAAGCAAATGCTGGAGTACTTATCAACGAAGTGATGTCCAACGAGCCGGGCAGAGAGACCTCGCTTGAGTGGGTAGAGCTTTGGAATTTCTCCGACACTGTGATATCGCTGGAAGGTCTAGTAATTATCGACGGTGATCTCTCGTCGCCTTTGTCCGATTTGGACGAGCTCTCGGCGTTTGAGTTTGTGGTGCTTGTGAGCGATGAAGCCCGATTCGAGGGATTCTGGGGAGATAGCTCTGGCGTCTGGGGAGATGCGCCCACCGAGGATTTTCGAATCATGCCAGCGGAGATGTCTCTGCGAAACAGCGCCGATACGGTGGAGTTGTATGACATGGAGAATTCGCTTCTCTCTCGTTGTGCCTGGTCGGTTACGGCACCTGACGGCGTCTCTTTCGAACGTTTCGATCCGAGGCATGATGACAATTCCGCAGTCTGGAGTTATTCGGTTGCGGAATCAGGATCGACACCGGGTCGGATGAATTCCATCAGCCCCGGATTCAACGATCTTGAGCTAGTGGCTGCATTCGCAGCGGTCGGCGAACAGCGGGATTGGTTGAGAGTCGATATACTGGTCAGGAATATTGGTCTCGCAGCTTCAGACTCCAATCGGCTGACCGTCGGCATCGATTACGATGGAGACGGTGATATCAGTTCAGAGGAGCAGGTAGGAGGCGGGATTATTGAACCGCTGGATGTGTACGACTCTGTGCAGATTTCCGTTCAGGAGGCTGTGGCCCTGGGACGATTCGATGTAGTTGCATCACTGTTGCCGGATGATGTTCCGCAGAACAACGTTGCCTTGGCGACCCTCCGGTTTGGGATCGGTGCGTCCGAGATTGTAATCAACGAAATCCTCCCCGATCCGGAAATCCCATTGGAAACAGAGTGGGTCGAGTTGCTCAATATCTCAGATGAGGAAATTGATTTGACCGGATGGTCGATTTGCGATGCTTCCGGCTGCGCCGATTTAGACTCACTTGTGATAGCCTCATGCGAGTACGTGATCTTGTGCCAGGACAAGCCTGCATTTGATGCCTTCTATCCGGATGTCAATGTCAGGGTTGTTTCGACGGGGACCTGGAGATCTCTCAACAATGATGGCGACACTCTATTCATCGTTGATGAAACCGGAGCCATGGTCGACTCGATGTTATACAGCGATGTGTTCGGCTCCAATGTGTCAGGTGAGAGGATTGACCCATTCTCAGCAGGCTTTGATTTGTCCAATTGGTACAGGTCGACGGCGCCCGAAGGCTCTACGCCGGGCCGGCCAAACAGCGTGGTGGAAGGATTTGCCGAACAGTCGTCAGTGTGGCTTGAATCGAAGCTGATCTCTCCTGATGGTGACGGCAGGGATGATCTGCTTGTCATCAAATACGATCTTGCGAAAGGAGCAGCACTGACTCTGAAAGTCTTTGATCTCGGCGGACAGCTCATGAAGACGATTCTCGACCGGGCTTTTCTGACGTCTGGAGAATTCGAATACGATGCTACGTTGGATGACGGCAGCAAGCTGGAGGTCGGCCTCTACGTGATTCTGGCCGAAATTTCCGGCAAGGTGGAGACGAGGCGGAAGCTGGTACTGGCGGTCGTGGGCGAATGATACGACGCGTCAATACAATCCTGATCGTGCTGATTATCTGTGGATCGCCAGTCTCTGGTGCATTCAGGCATCCGGCAACATCTCCTGCCACAGCGGCGAGCGCTGAGACTCTGGCCGGAGTGCAATCAGCCGGAGTACTGTCCGAGAATCCGGCTGCATTTGCTCTGCTGGCTCCACTGAGCATTGAATTCTCCGGACAGCGATTGTATGATATTTCTGAGTTGGACAGCTATGTAGCAGCGGTGTCTTTCAGGCCGGGAAAGTGGGGAGTTGGAATCAGCTTCCAGTCTATGGGCGAGAGCGATTTCTATCTTGAATCAACTATTGCTGCAAGTCTCGGGTACAGTCCGGCTACGAATCTTCACGGTGGGTTAGCAATAGAGCTCAATCGTATAGATATCGCCGAGCCGTACGGAAGTCTCAGTTCGTTCTCATCATGCGCCGGATTGATTTTCTCGCCTTCCGGGGACTGGTTTGTCTATGCCGATATCAGGAATCCCACAGAATCGCGTATATCAGGGGGTACAAATCATCGCAGAGAATTCAGCGCCGGAGTTTCCGTACATGGTGTCGATAATGTAGGATTTGCTTTCGAGGTCTGCGCAGTGCGGGGAGCGGATGTCAGGTACAAGATCGGGGAAGAGTACCGGCTGACTTCTCGATTTTCCGCTTCGGCAGGCATCATGACCTCGCCGTTCGTGCCGTCATTCGGGTTCCGATTCGGCCTGGGGGATTTCGATTTGCTCTACACCTATCGTTATCACCCGGAGCTCGGAGGGACACATGCGTGGGGAATCGCATATTCGAGGTAACAACAAACTTGGCATATCGTGGCTGATGCATATATTATCCACATGGAAGATTTTGGCGGGATCATAAATTTACGGGAAGAAATCGAATCGTGCGAGGAGCGGACCCTTGCGCCGTTTGCTGCGCTGAGCAGAGACTCGCAGGGGCGCAAGTATCCCGAAGAGGATCATCCGTTTCGCACGCGGTTTCAGCGTGATCGTGACCGTGTGGTTCATTCCGCCGCATTCAGAAGGCTCGAATACAAGACGCAAGTGTTTGTCAATCACGAGGGGGATCACTATCGTACGCGACTGACACACACGTTGGAAGTAGCCCAGATATCCCGCACGATCGCCAGAGGACTCAAGCTCAACGAGGATCTCGCAGAGACAATCGCCCTCGTACATGATCTCGGACACACGCCTTTCGGTCATGCCGGCGAGGATGTTCTGGATGGTTTGATGCAGAAGCATGCCGGTTTGAGGTTTAATCACAATCGGCAGAGCCTTAGGGTTGTCGAGCATATCGAGAGACGCTATCCCGATTTTCCGGGGTTGAATCTGACCTACGAGACGCGCGAGGGGATAGTCAAACATGAAACCTCATACGATCTTTCGGAGGCTGACGACTATAATCCTGATCTGAATGCCACTCTCGAAGCACAGTTAGTCAATTATGCCGATGAGATTGCCTACAATTGCCATGATGTCGATGATGGGCTCTTTTCCAATGTTCTTGATCTCGACGAGATAATGCAAATTCCTCTCTGGGGAGATTTGTTTCGACGTTCTGAGAAAATGCAGCCGGATCTCTCGCGCTCGAAACGCCAGTATCATGTTATCAGAATGCTCATAAATCGCGAAGTGACGGACTTGATCACGAATACAGCCCGGAATTTGCAGAAGCATGGAGTTCAATCCCTGGATGATGTCAGGAAAAGCAAAGAGCCGATAATGCGATTTTCTGATGAGCTTGATTCCGAAAACAGAGTACTGAAGCGTTACCTGATGGACAATATGTACCGTCATTGGCGGTTGATTCGGATGACCGCGAAAGCGAAGCGCATCCTTACGTCGCTCTTTGAGGCTTATATCGATGATCCGAAGCAGTTGCCGCCGAAATATGCAAGAATGGTGGAGGAAGAGTCTGCCGCGCAGGTTATCTGTGATTATGTCGCCGGTATGACCGACCGATTTGCGCTTTCCGAACACCAGAAGCTTTTCGATCCTCTCGAAAGAGTCTGATCTAGACGTGTAAGGGCAGTAATGCCCTCACTCCATCCGACATCGGTTTGCCAATTACGTAAGTCGAAAGCCTCGCGCATACGACAATTCATGCTGCTCGCACATGTGTGAAATGCGCAACGTATACCGCGATCGAAGATCACGGCCACATAGTCTATGCATCAAATGTGAAAATCTCTTCACAGCGAACCTCACGAAGGACTGGCCGCATTCACAATGTCCGATCTGTTCAACAATTGAACAAGCATGTTTGTATGTTTTGATTCAATCGATTAGGCGGGGTGCAAATCGCAATTATGACGATTGAATCCTGTTCGATCTGTGTAGCCTTGCGCGGCATGGACTTTGCTTTTGACGGTATGAACTTCACCTGCAGGAGTATTCATGGAGTGTTATTTCAGCTCGACCAGCATAGATTCCGATTCAGAGAAGCACAACGCCCTGCTGTCATTTACCGTTCCTGATCTTGGCATCGTCTTCAGAGCACAATACTCAGGCGACGAAATCGAGTGCGAATATGCCTCGCTTCTGAGCCTTCTAGAATTTGTAGACATCAATCCCCAGCTCTTCAGGAACAAGACTGTCGAAATATTCGGTGACAGCTTTGTTGTAATCAATCAGGTGAATGACAAGATGTATTGCCAAAAGGACCTTGAACCGTATCGCAATATGGCGCTGCTCTTCAAGAGGAAAATCCCGTATGTCTTGAATTATGTGAAAGCGAAAGAAAATCCCGCCCAAAACCGAACCAGCAGTGATTAAGTATATCCCGTCTCCACCCCTTTCCCTGAGCGGCCCCTTGAGGGCCGCTTTATTTTTGATAACAAAGAGATTGACTTAAACTGCGAGTGAATCTACTATTCACCTATGGCAAGAGACCAGGTGAGTAAGCTGAAGTTCGAGGATCTATACTCCCGAATCGACAAAGGGAGCGTTGAGCCGATTTATTTCCTGAATGGGAGCGAGGAGTATCTCAAAGTCGAGTTCCTGAAGCTTCTGAGATTGAAGCTGTTCGGCGATAAGAAGGCGACTGCCAATGTGGAGAAGATTTCGGCATCGGCCGGTTCCGCACCCGCGATTATCGATCTAACGTCTGACTATTCGCTGTTCTCCGGCGGGCGGCTGGTGGTTGTGTATGATATTCAGCGAATATCCAAAGCTGGACAGGAGATGCTGCTCTCGTATTTCCCGACCATTCCCGACGGTAACCATCTGGTGTTGTTCGGACCGGCGTCTTTCGATATGCGGACGAAGTTTTACAAGTATCTCACGCAGAATGCGACCTGGTCATCACTTTCGGCCCTCAGTGAGCGATCCGCACCGTTTTGGATCAAGAGGCGGATAAGTAAGTATGGTCTAAAGATTGAACAGCCCGCACTCGAACAGCTGCTGCGATATGTCGGCAACTCATACGGACTGCTCGCGAACCAAATAGATAAGCTTGTCATTGCAGCGGGGGACAAACAGACAATCGATGTCGCTGATATCGATAAACATACTGCGGTGGCGGCCGAATTCGAGGTCTTTAAGCTTCTTGAACTCGTTGATTCTCGCGATAGGACCCGTGCGCTGCAAGTATTGACCCGGCTGATGGAGAAGTCCGACGGAATCCGGTCGGTGCTGTTCTGGCTGAGCGAGCGGTTTTTCCAGTACTATTTTATATCCTCAAACCACCGGCATTTGTCCGATGGAGAGATGGCCGCGAGTCTTCACATGTCGCCATATATCCTGAAGCGAATGATGGATTTGGTTCAGAAAGTGCCTTCCGAGCATTTCGAGAAGTCTATAAGAGCTATCACACAAGCCGAAGTCTCCCTGAGGTTTGCAAGCCTGCCGTCCAGGCTGGTTCTGGAGAATCTGATTATTTCTTTGACGGGTAGAGATTAACGGGAATAAACTGATGCTGCTTTTGTCTGTATGAAGGCGAAGCCGAAGCAGGACGGCCAGCTCGATGAGGAGTTGGTCCTGGTCAGGAAAGCGAAACGGGGCGACCACGACGCTTTCTCACGGCTGGTTAGATTGAATCAGAAGAGAATCTACCGGCTGGTTTACAGGTTCTGCCGCGACCATGACACTGCTGACGAGCTTGCACAGGAGACTTTTGTGAAGGCGTATATGTCGCTCGACACATTTCGCGAGGAGTACCGGTTCTCCAGTTGGATCGGCACGATAGCCACGAATCTCGCGTTCAATCACCTGAAGAGACAGAAGCGGCAGGTTTCCATAGTGGATTATCCTATCGAGGAGATCATCGCCGATCCCAATCCGGGAGCTGATCCATCGCGGAGCCTGACTGATAGAGAAATGATGGACAGGCTTGAAGAAGAGGTCGAGAAGCTGCCGCCGGAATACAAAACTGTGTTTATTCTGAGAGTGAATGAAGAGCTGAGTTACGAAGAGATCGCGAAAAGGCTCGGAATAGAAATGGGAACCGTGATGTCGCGCTTGTTTCGAGCCCGTTCGAGGCTAAAGAAGGCTCTGGAGGATTATCTGTGAGCAAAGATGATCGTGACAGATTAGAAATCGAGATAAACAGGTATCTCGACGGCGAGACATCCGACGGCGACTTTGAAAAGTTCCTGAAAGGTCGGCCTGAGGATTTCGATGTAGATAGCTTCAGATCTCTCAAAACACGAGTCGAGAAGATTGAGGAACTCTACCGCCAGTTGGAGGAGCCTTCTGTTCCCGATGGCTACTGGGAAACGTTTACTGATCGCGTCGTTGAGAAACTTGGTGCCAAGGAGACATCATCGCTATGGGATAGAGTGCTGGGAATCATCCTTCCGACAAGATGGCCGAAGATGGCATTCGGATATGCAGGCGCGCTGGCATCGGTGCTACTCGTTTTTGTAATTGGCAAGGCAATTATGGAGAGTGGCGCGGACACATACTCGCCAGCTTCATATCAGACGCCCGTTGTTGAGGATAAGTCTGCGGAGCACCCTGCGAAAGACGAAGTCGAAATCAGTGACGACGCAGAACCGAAACGCGTTGAGCTGCCTAAAAGTGCCAGCAGACTCGAACCGGTGGGAGTTGGGAACGTCGAGATTGATCGTGAGAAGAAATCGGGTATTGACGAATTTACAGTGGACGACAGGCAGATAGAAGCCGAAGCGCCATCGGGAGTTCCTGAAGGTGGCAAAGGAGCGGCGGAGAAAAAGGCCACAGCAGTTCCTGTTCCTGAGCCGAGTGAAGAGGATGTCAGGCTTGCGACTATCGAAATCATAGAAGGAGATGCTGAGCCTCATGATGATGTCGTCCCTGAAATGCTCCAAATGCCGGAGCCAATAGCAAATGATTTCGTGCCCGAGATCGTCAGAGAAGAACCATCCCCTATACCACCCATTGAGGGAGAGGAGCCTTCTCTGCATGAACTGAGCGATATAACACCTGACATTAGCAAGCAAAGTGCCATGCAATTTGCCATAAAGAGCACGTCGGGGCTCTCGGATGAAACCGATGGAAAGGGTGTCCGCGAGACCAGCGTCTGGAAATACGATAACTGGAATCTGGAAGACTTGCGCTCCCGCCTAAGATTCTACGAGGCGATTGTTGCCGACTCTGCGTTCTCAAGCGAGACATTCTCAGAATATGCCGAAATCAGATCTTCTGTGGCCATTCTAACTCGCGATTCTATCGACATATACGACGCCGTGAACACAATCGACACCCTTCTCAACTACAATCAACAAATCGACAGACCTACCTGGATGCTGCGTAGAGAGCAGATACGATCCCTCCGAAATTCGATGACTAATCCGTAAATTTCCGGGAATAATCGATTCTCTTGTTTGTCAACTAACTGAGACGACAAAATCAAACGGGAGGTCAAAATGAACCGGAACTTAGCTCCAAAACTGCTTGCTCTTACAGCGATGCTGCTTCTTTGCAGCAGGGCATTCGGCATCATCATTGTCGATCGGCCCAATCCAAACGACCGTTTCATATCGCTGCAGCAGCAACACGTTGATGTCTCCATTGTCGATGGTGTATCGCAGACGACCATTTCGCAGACATTTCACAACAATCAGGGACGTCAGCTCGAGGGCACGTATCTATTTCCGATCCCGGAGGGAGCATCGGTATCGAATTTCAGTATGCTGATTGGCGGAGTGGAAGTCGAAGGAGAAATCCTCGACAAGCGCGAGGCCGCTCAGCGTTATCACGAAATTGTGCGGCGCATGCAGGATCCGGGACTGCTTGAGTATGTCGGCAAGGATTTGTTTCAGGCACGTGTCTATCCGATTCCGCCGCATGGCGATGTCAAGATCAAGATCTTCTATCAGCAGGTGCTGCCATACGACAACGGTGTCGTGACATATAGATTCACTTCAGAAGATCCGAAGTTTTATGCGGCTCCTATCGCCGATTACCGCCTGAATGTGGTGATCGAATCGCAATCAAAGCTCAAGGCTGTCTATTCTCCGACGCATAGCGTAGACATCGACCGTCCCGATGAATGGAATGCGGATGTGCTTCTTTCGCAGTCGAATCAGACAAGAACGAAAGATTTCCTGCTCTACTATTCTGTTTCGAAAGAGGATGTCGGGCTGAATCTGCTGACTCATTATGACAGAGATGAGAATCAGGGTTACTTTCTCGGGCTGATCGCTCCCGATCTGAAGCAGGAGGAGGGTGCGGCTGCTCCGAAAAACGTGCTGTTTGTGCTGGACGTTTCCGGTTCGATGGCGGGCGAGAAGATCGAGCAGGCGAAGCAGGCGCTCAGGTTCTGTCTTAATTCACTGAATGAGAATAATAGATTTGGGATTGTCAGCTACTCTGATGAGATCACGCGGCTTTTCCCGGAGATGCTTGAGGCAAGCAGAGAAAGTGTGAGGGAAGCCATCGCGGCTGTCGATCAGCTCAAAGCTGAGGGGGGAACAAATATCAACATGGCGTTGCTGGAAGCGATTGGCATCGGTGGAGACAGATCATTTGCAGACTACATCATCTTCCTCACCGATGGCGAACCGACAGTTGGCGAAACCAATCCGCAGCACATTGCTGAGAATATCAAGATCGCAAACAAGGCAGGGTGGAAGATATTCTCGTTCGGCGTTGGATATGATGTCGACGCTAAGCTCCTCGACCGGCTGTCATCGGAGTCGAACGCTGTTGCGAGTTATGTGCGACCGGGCGAGGATACCGAAGTCAAGGTGTCGAGCTTCTTTGCTAAAATCGCCAATCCAGCCATGACCGATATCAAGATTGTATGTGACGGTAACAGCTTGGCTCAGATCTACCCACGGACGCTGCCCGATTTGTTCTATGGCATGCAGCTCGTGGTTGCCGGCAAATTCGAGTCAGCGGGCGGGGCGACTGTGAGGCTCGAAGGTTTCGTAGAGGGCAAGCCGAAAGCATACACATACAATGTCGAATTCTCGCCGAGACCTGGCGCTGACGAGCTTGTTCCGAGGCAGTGGGCAGTTCGACGAATCGGGTATCTTCTGGATCAGGTCGGACAGGGCTCTGCCACGACAGAAATCAAAGATGAGATTGTGAGACTGTCGAAGAAGTACGGGATCGTGACGCCGTACACGTCTTTCTTCGTCGAGGACCCGGCATTGGCGCACCATCAGCCCGGATTTCCGACAATATTCAATGAAGAGGCTGTAAGACTCATGGCCATGCCTAGCAGCAATTCTATGCTAATTCTGGACGCGGAGTCAGGAAATGGCGGCAGCAAGAAAAGCGCGATCGCCCGGTCGGATGTGTCTAAGATGATGCTTGGGGATGTTTATGAGGAATTCGACGGCAAGGCTGCGCATGATTCTCCTTCCGCAGACGCATACCTGCCGACTACCGAGCTTGAGGCAAAGGTGACATCGCAGGTCGGTTCGGAGAGACTTTCACGACTGGCATCAATAGGTGACCGAACATTTCAGATGATCGGCAACACTCTGGTTGACAGCAAGTATGATGGCTCGCAGCAGATTATCAAGATCAAGCCGTTCAGCGACGCCTATTTCATGCTTCTGGAGATGAAGCCGGAAATCGGGAAGTACCTGGTGACAGGAGACGAGATAATCGTGGTTGTAGGAGACATCGCGGTAAAGATATGCGAGGATGGCGAGGAGACGCTTAGCCAGGAGATTCGGGAGACAATCGGCTAGGAAACCCACCTTCAGGACGAGGGGCGCTCGATCCAGGCGCCCCTCTTTTGTTATTGACAACGAAACCGTGCGTGGTATTTTTCATACGTATGTGGAAAATGGTGAGATTACTCGTGGGGATAGCGGCGATTGCATCCGCCGTAGCGATTGGTGGCACCGATATGCCGTTCTATTCAGAAAAGACAGATCCGTATGTAGAACTGCGCAAGAAAATGGTGAAAGAGCAAATCGAATCGCGAGGCATCGCAGACAGCATTGTGCTGGAGTCGATGAGGAAGGTGCCGAGACACCTCTTCGTTCCCGGACGGTTTGTGAAGCGTGCGTATGATGACGGCCCACTGCCAATTGGCCACGATCAGACAATTAGCCAACCCTATATTGTGGCACTGATGACCGAACTCCTTGACCTGGAAGGTGACGAGCGGGTTCTTGAAATAGGGACAGGCTCCGGCTACCAGTCTGCGGTGCTGGCGGAAATCGTCGATTCGGTATATTCCATCGAAATCGTATGTGAGCTTGCGGAGTCAGCCACAGATTTGCTGGCCAAGCTCGGCTATCAGAATATCAAAGTCGTTTGCGGCGATGGCTATCGCGGGGATACAACGGCGGCACCATTCGATGCAATAATTGTCACAGCGGCGCCTGATCACATTCCGGAACCGCTGGTGGAGCAGTTGAAGTTTGGCGGACGCATGGTTCTTCCGGTTGGCGATTTCTATCAGGAACTGGTGGTTATCGAGAAGACCGAGGACGGCATAGTCAAGCGGCGATCGATACCCGTAAGGTTCGTGCCGATGACCGGCGAAGCCGAGGAAAAATAGCGATCCTCAACTGTCGAGCCGTATCTGCCGGTGAAACATTGGGATCGGGTCTCCGTATGATGAAAGGACAAGAAGGAGATAATGTCGGATGTTTGTTGGATTTGTTCTCATATTGATCGGCGGGTTTTTTCTGCTCAAGAATCTCGATATCATCCCTTACTGGTATGGCTGGCATGAAATGTGGCCGCTGGTGCTGGTCGCAGTCGGTCTGGCGATGATCTTCGACACGGTCGTCAAGAAGAGAAAATCGAGTTCGAGCAAGAAGACTTAGTAGAGCAGCGCCGATTCCATTCGCTGATTTCCAGACCCATCTGGTCCTGCTATTCTCGCTCCGGGACCTTGTTTGGAATTTTTCATAACTCCACTCGTAATAACAGTTTTTGTTGACTGCATCTTTCCATAATGAATATTTGTTCGCGAGAGCTGTAAGGTACTCCAGACCATGATTTCCTAATGAGGCAGCTATGACTCTATCCGGGTTCTTTTTTCTCTGCCTGCTGGCAGGTCTTATATACGCAGTAATCAGCTTAATAATGTCGGGTGGTTTTGGCGGCGCGGATGCTGCTGAAGTCGCAGCGGACAGCAGCGGTATCGACGCCGGTGATGTTGGCGGAGAGATCACATTCTCGCCGGCATCTCCAGTCGTGATTGCGACGTTTATTACCGCATTTGGCGCCGGTGGAATTGTTGGCATCGAAGGATTGAAATGGTCCGCTCTACAGTCGACATCGCTTGCTGTTGGTTCGGGGCTTCTGATAGCTGGACTCGTGTACGGTGTGCTGAATGCTGTATACAAGAGGACACAGGGATCATCTGAGGCGAAAGCGGATGATCTGATTGGCATGACCGCTGAAGTCATCACGCCGATATCCAAAGAAGGCACCGGTGAATTGGCATACGTCGTCCGGGGAGCAAGATTCACGGGTGCGGCGCGCTCAGTCGACAATGAGAAGATCGATAAGAATAGCCTGGTCGAGATCGTTCGTGTAGTCGGATCAACCATGTATGTTAAGCCGTGGTCCGGCGACTCATCGAATCAGAAGGGATAGATTATGTTCGGACTTGATGTAAGCTGGATATTCGCCGTATTCGCCTTGATAATCGTTGTCTTCGTGATGTTTGTCGTCATCTCGAAGAGGTATATCAAGGTCGGTCCCAACGAAGTGCTTGTGATATCAGGTATGCGGCACAGAATCAAGACCGCTGCAGGTGACAGGGAATCGGTCGGATTCAGAATTCTCAAGGGCGGCGGAACATTCGTGATCCCGGTATTCGAACGAGTGGATCACCTTTCTCTCGAATTATTCACCCTCGATGTAAACACTCCGGAGGTTTACACGGCGAAGGGTGTTCCGGTTATGGTGGATGGAGTCGCGCAGGTTAAAATCAAGGGCGATGAAGTTTCGATACGAACTGCTGCGGAGCAGTTCCTCTCCAAGGCAAAACAAGAGATCATGGAGATTTCGTTACAGACCATGGAAGGTCACCTGCGCGCCATCCTTGGAACGATGACAGTCGAAGAGATCTATTCGAATCGTGATGCATTTGCCTCTCAAGTTCAGGATGTAGCCGCCGCCGACATGGCGAACATGGGAATGGTGGTGGTATCGTTCACCATACGCGATATCCGCGACAAGCAAGGTTATCTCGATGCACTCGGCAAGCCAAGAGTGGCGCAGGTCAAGAAGGATGCCAGGGTCGGAGAAGCGGAAGCAGAACGAGATGCCACGATCCAATCAGCTGAAGCGCGGAAAATCGGAGAGGTCGGAAGACTTGAAGCCGAAACCAAGATTGCCGCCGCCGATCGCGATTATCGTATGAGATTGGCGGAATATGAGGCATCTGTCAATCAGAAAAAGGCCGAAGCAGATCTGGCCTATGACCTGCAGAGGTACAAGACAGAGCAGTTGGTCAAGGAAGAGGAAGTCGCCGTGAAAGTCGTTGAGAAAACGAAGGAAATCGAGATCGGCGAACGCGAGGTGCGGAGAAAAGAGCTCGAACTCAACGCATCGATCGAACGTCCTGCCGACGCCGAGCGGTATCGCATGCAAACGATAGCTGAAGCAGATAAGTTCAAGCTGCAGACCATTGCTGAAGGTCAATCGTCTGCAATCAAGCTGACCGGGTCGGCAGAGGCCGATGCCAACAAGGCGAGGGGTTTCGCAGAAGCGGATGTTATCAAGGCGCAGGGACTTTCTGAGGCGGAGGCGATGGCCAAGAAAGCAAGTGCATGGCAGGAATACAATCAGGCTGCGATCGCGCAGATGTTAATAGAAAAGCTTCCCGAAATAGCCAGGGCTATCTCAGAGCCACTGGCAAAAACTGAGAAGATCGTCATAATCAATTCCGGGGGAAATGGCAGGGGGGGGGAGCCTCCAAGCTGACAGGTGACATCACAGAAATACTCGCTCAGCTTCCCCCGGTAGTTGAATCTCTCACGGGTCTCAAATTCGAGGATATTCTGGGGCGGATCCCGGGTGTCAAGAAGGAGAGGACGGCCGAGGTGAGGATCGAGGATCCAGAGGAATAGCGCGGTAAGGCGTCACATTGATGTCCGGAGAATCACCACCAACTGTAACAAAAGCTACGTGAATCCGTACTATTAGGTGGTTCCGATAGAAGGAGGATTCAATGAAGAAGCTTGAACGATCGCGCCAGAGCAATGTAATCGGAGGTGTTTGCGGAGGGCTCGGCGAATACTTCAACATAGATCCGATCATATTTCGGATAACTTTTGTCATTCTCGCTTTCGCCAAGGGTGTCGGTGTCATTGCCTACGTTATCTGCTGGATTGCGATCCCGCGTCGTGCTGAGGGAGAAATTGCGGATGTGACCCCACCGAGATCAGAAATCATCAGGTATATTCCGGGCTTGGCGCTGATTCTCATCGGTTTGGCATTCCTTGCAGATGATCTGTTCTTCTGGTTCAGTTTCTCGAGTCTCTGGCCGTTGATTCTGATAGTCGTAGGCGCGGTTTTGATCTACGGTTCCATGCGCAAGAAAAAGGAGAATAACGAAAGTGAATGCCGGCAAAATTAATTTCGGACTTGTTCTGATAATTATCGGAGCGGCGGCGCTCGCCGTGAATCTCGATCTCATGGACTGGACGGTGTACCTTGAGCTCCTGGATCTCTGGCCGGTACTGCTGATTGCGGCCGGTATTGGAATGATTTTCAAGAGGCTGCCGGCGCCACAATTTGCATATCTTTCGAGCATACTTATCCTCGCGGTCGGCGCGTATGTTTTGTATTCGAATTATGAAATCTATGCAGGAGTGGCGAGCGAAAGAACAACCGGTGTTGATCTGTCGCAACTGAGTGATGAAATTTCCGGTATCGAATTCGATATCGACATTGACGACTGCGATATGACAGTTGGTGGCAGCGCATCAAGTGTTGTACGCTGCTCATACAGTGATTTTCCGGGCAAGCCGAGTATTGAATTCGATACCGTGTCCGACGTGGCAAGAGTCTCTCTAAAAGAAGGCAAAATACCGGGAATCAGTTTCTTTCATGTCGACTCCTATCAGTTCGACTGGAATGTCAAACTCTATGACAAACTTCCTATCTCATTGAATCTCGATTGTCGCGATTGCGACCTGCGCTTGAATTTGGACGGACTGCAAGTCGATAAATTAGTCTCACGCACGCCGTACTCGCAAGTGGATCTCCGGCTCGGAACCCTGAGGCCTGATGTGAATATCGCAATGAAGGCGCACAGATCTGACCTTCAAGTGCGCATTCCCGACAGTGTGGGAGTAGAGATTTTGGATCCGGGGACATTCAGCGAATACTACGTCGGTGACATCGATTTTGTCCGCGATGGTGCACGACTTGTCACATCTAACTTCGATTCTGCCGCTGTCAAATATCATTTTGACTTCGATGACGAAGCGAAGATCCTGCGGATGGTGCATTACTGAAATATTGTACGCGAGCGGACGGCTTCACTTAGCATCCGATTTCCCCTTGCCATAATTCTATCAAATGCTCTTATTCGATGCATAACATAGGTCGAATCCCTTGCGGATTCGACAATGCTCAGGAGCATTCTGATGAGAAATCTCTTGTTCGTTGCGGCTGTTGTTGTATTGCTTGTTGCGATAGTTCCTGGATGCGGCAATAATGACGATATCTCCACTGCCGGGAGAATTGAGCGCGATGGCGTGATGCTCGTCGGAACCGATGCGACGTATATTCCATTCGAGTATGTCAGCACCGAGACCAGCAAGCCCGAAGGTTTCGACATCGATCTCATGAACCGACTCTGTGTCGAACTTGGTGCAAAGCCTGAATTTATTATCTCGCCTTTCGATGGTATCATCGCAGGTCTGACCACAAGCAAATTCGATTGTATCATTTCAGCGATGACGATTACAGATGAGCGTGCAGAGCGGGTGTCGTTTTCGATGCCGTACTATGCCGCCGGGCAGACAATTGCTGTCAGAAGTGATAATGAGACCATCAAATCGATTGATGATCTGAAAGGCAAAAAAGTTGGCGTGCAGATGGGGACTACCGGTATGTATCTGGCGCAGGGACTAACCGATGTTGAGGTATTTCCGTTCGATCATATCGGCGCAGCATTCATCGACCTCGAAAATGGTCAGGTCGATGCTGTAATCAATGACAAGCCGGTGACTTTGATAGCCATCAGGGAGAGGGGAACATTTCGCATGGTCGGTGAGACGTTGACAACTGAATCTTACGGTATCGCCGTGCGTCAAACCGACACACTTCTGCTCGGGAAGATCAATGCTGCTCTCGAAAAGCTGGAGCGCGAAGGTTTCCTTGATGAATTACAGGCGAAGTGGTTTTGATGGACGCTTCGATTATCGGGCTGGATGAAGAAGCATCGGATCTACCAGACGTCGTCATCGCGAGGAGCGAAGCGACGTGGCGATCTCACGCGCGCTGTCAGGAACCCCTTCCTGACAGCTCGATAATGCGGGCAGGAAAGGATTCCTGCCCGCGCAGTTAAATTGTATAGAGATTCCTCATGAATGACGCACTAGCCTGGATTGCAGATCAACTTGCGCTCCTCGCAGACATACTCATCTATCTCCTGCCGGCTGTTCCGGTCACGATTGAAGTCACGTTTCTGTCGTTTGCGCTCGCGCTTGCAATTGGAGTCATAGCAGGAACGATTCGCGTTGCAAAATTGAGATTTTTCTCATCTGCGGCGAGAGTGTATGTCGATGTAATACGCGGCGTGCCACTTCTCGTTCTCATCTTCTTCATCTATTTCGGCCTGGGAGGAATTCTAAATATTGGTAGAATGACCGCCGGGGTGATATCTCTCGGAGTCTGCTATGGGGCTTACATTGCAGAGATCTTCAGGGCGGGCATTCTTGCGATACCGAAAGGGCAGTTCGAGGCTGCTCTAGCGCTTGGAATGACGCGGCAACAGACATTCAGGCATGTTATTATCCCCCAAGCATTCCGAATCGCTATTCCTCCGATTGCGAATGAGTTCATAGCATGTCTCAAAGATAGTTCACTCGTGTCAGTGATTGCGATGCGAGAGATTACACGTGCGGGGAGAGAGTATTTTTCGCGAACATTCGCGGATTTCCAGGTCTGGCTTGTCGTCGCGATTCTCTATCTTGTCCTGACCATAACGCTCGCGAAAGTTGTATCGATTATGGAGCGCAAGTTCAAAATGCGTGGCTACGGAGTGTCATCTTGAGTTCAGAAATCATCAAATGCGAGGAGATTTCTCGCAGATTCGGAAGCCATGTGGCGCTCGATAATGTCACTTTCTCAGTGGGACGGGGCGAGAAGATCGTTGTGATAGGGCCATCGGGCGCGGGCAAGAGCACGCTGTTTCGATGCATAAATGCACTGGAAGAGATCGATTCGGGTAAAATCATCATTGACGATGTCACACTTGATTCAACTCACAGAGATATTGCGAAAGTCAGGGCCGATGTCGGTTTTGTTTTTCAGCATTTTCATCTCTTTCCTCACCTGACCGTGCTCGGGAATATCACGCTTGCACAGACGGTTGTCCGAAAGAAATCGCAGGAGGAGTCGACTGAAACAGCGCGAATCCTGCTGAACCGGTTCGGGTTGCTGGACAAAGAGCAGAGTTACCCGTCTGAACTGTCGGGAGGGCAGTGCCAGAGAGCAGCTATTTGCCGGGCGATGGCGCTGAATCCGAAAATCCTGCTCTTCGATGAAGCTACGTCGGCCCTTGATCCGGAAATGATGAGCGAGGTTGTCGATGTAATGAATTTGCTTGCGCGGGAAGGCATCACTCTTATGATTGTAACGCATGAGCTCGGGGTCGCGCGAGAGGTGGCCGACAGAGTGATATTCATGGATGATGGAAGGATTGAGGCTATCGGCACGGTGGAGGAGATTCTTGTCAGCCCGGAAAACGAACGAGTGAAGACATTTCTCGCAAAGGTACTTGCGTAGTAGAGGACTTGCGACATGGGAAGAACACGATACATAGCCGCAATATTCATATTTGCCGCGATAACGATTTGTTCGATTGCATCGGCAGAAATGCCGCTGTTGACCAAGTATAACGGGCTCGGCCACGAGGGTGTTGAGTCAGAAACCGGTCGATACTGGGTGTTCTTCACAGATAAGGGGACACACGAAGAGTTGTTGAAGTCATCACCACAAACAGTGAAACTGCCGCTATCGGAGCGAGCTATCAGACGTAGGGCAATGCGTGCATCTGATACCGAGCCGGTTATGACATGTGATTTGCCGGTTGAAGAGAGATATATTCAGCAAATCACCGATGCCGGGTTTGAGGTCCATACTGTATCTCGTTTGCTGAATGCCGTCTCGGTTGTCGCCGTACCGGAGCAACTGCCGCTACTCGATGATTTTGATTTTGTCAGCGAGATCCGCCCTGTGCTGAGATTCAGGCGTGAGAGAATACCTGTGGAAAAAACGACAGGATTCTTCAAAGCTGAGCCGATGCAGCAATGGTCGCTTGATTACGGCAAATCACTCGGGCAGCTCCAGATGATGCTCGTGCCACATCTCCATGAGCAGGGGCTTACCGGCGCCGGTGTCATGATCGCCATATTTGACACAGGCTTCAAGATGGGAATTGAAGCCTATGAGAATGCGGACATCGTGGCAACTTACGACTTCATTCATGAAGATGAAGATGTTGATGACAACGATGCTCTACAGGTCGACCATGGCACATCGGTACTGTCTGTCATGGGTGGTGCGCTCGATGGTGAGTTGTACGGTCCCGCATTCGGCGCAAGCTTTCTGCTGGCGAAGACTGAGGATGAGCGGAATGAAATCCCGATAGAAGAAGAATATTTCGTGGAGGCGATCGACTGGGCAGAGGCGTTAGGGTGCGACATCATATCTGCATCTCTTGGTTACACAGACTGGTTTGATTTCTCCGACATGGATGGCAACACAGCGACCACCACAATAGCGTGCGACGCAGCCGCATCGCGGGGTGTCACAGTGGTCGTTTCAGCAGGCAACGAACGACTCCATCTGTGGGGGCATGTCAGTGCTCCTGCGGATGGCGATAGCGTGATCGCGGTCGGAGCGGTCGATCCGAATGGGCTCCTTACGAGTTTCTCATCTCCGGGACCGACGGCTGATGGTCGAATCAAGCCCGATATATGTGCGCAGGGGACGAGCGTATGGGCGGCGGGTCACTGGGGAGGCTTTTACAACTTCTCCGGAACATCAGCCGCAGCGCCGCTTGCGGCGGGTGCGATTGCGCTGCTACTGGAGCTGCATCCGGATTGGGGACCCATCGATGTGCGCAACGCGATCTGGTCTACTGCCCGCAAGCGCGGCGATCGGACGTATCCCAACAATGACTATGGCTATGGTATCGTAGATGCCGCTGCGGCATCGGGACTTTTCGGTACACCGACCGGAACCAACGCAGTGATCGCATATCCGAACCCATTCGACGAGTGGGTTAGATTCAAGTTTCCGGGCGAGGCGTCGGCGGGGATGCTCTATATCTTTGCATTAGACGGCTCGAAAGTCTTCGAAAAACCGCTTGCATCTGCAGAGCCGATTTACGAATATGAATGGGACGGCAGAAACAGCAGCGGCAATGAAGTCGCTGCGGGAATCTATATCGTCAAAATCACCGGCATCGGTTTCGAAGAGCTGGTTAAGGTTGCGAAGGTGAATTGAGCGGGCCGATCGGGTGAGAGGTCCCCGTAGTCACAACCCAGATTACGCAAGAACATGCCTGGCACTATTGACAGGCGCATAAAGGAGGTTGAGAGGTATGCCGTTCGAGGAATTCAGGTACTATCTAGTAGGCGCACCGATTCTCTTTGCCTTTCTATTCGTCGTTGGGATCTATGTCTATCTGAGGAAAATAAAGCACTTCTGGGGAATCAAGGACAAAGTGATTGACTTGTTGATTGCATGCTCGGCAAGTGTTCTTTCGTTCGCTTTCGCTCTAGTGTCCCGTCAACCACATAATGTAGGATACAATCTCTTTAGTTTAATCCTGGCATCTTCATTGGTGAAGCGCCAATCTA
>JAHJOQ010000102.1 GCA_018820315.1 Candidatus Zixiibacteriota bacterium
ACAACGGCACAGCAAACTGGACTTCCGCCACAGTGACGGAGTCCCTCATCGTGCACAATATATCACAAAGCTGGAGTTTGTCAAGACGTTTCTGGTCGTTTTGACCGTCATAACATGTTGAATCTTTATACACTTACGACGGAGTTCTGAAGTAATACCTGCGACGAAATCCATGCCCCAAAACGCATAATATGCGACCCAAGAATCGACTCCGGAATGCAAATTAGATGAAGCAAAACCGGAGCACATGATCGAAAATTGCATCTAATCCCTTTTATTTGTTACTGTTACGACCGGTTTCTGCTCGACCGACTCTATAAACTCAAACAGCTCCTCTTTGTATTTCTGATCAAACTTCGCTCTCTTTATGAAGCTGTCGAACGAGCCGGAATGATATGAGAATACCTGATCCATCATACCCGTTTTGATCAGAAATTCGATAAACTTCGTCTTCTCAGTCTCTTTTCCGTTCACTAAATCGGAGTATTTGGGTCTATGACGTGACCCGAATCTAATGCTCGCATTCTTGTCAGAGCCTGCAAAAACCGTCATCCCTTTCTCGCGAGCCAGATGAATCAACCTCTGTTTTATCTCCTCCCCCTCATTCTGAAGTGAAGCTATGATTCTCTTTAGTTCGGCCAGCCGATCCACTGTGACAACGATCTCGTCAGCTCCGAGCTCGCCGGGAGATTTCGCTTCCATAGACAGCGGGTGTATTTTGGCAGGACAGAACGACATGTATTCGCACCAATTGCAGAGACGAGTCTCATTGGTCGGGAAGTTGTTGTCCGCAGTGGCCTGCTCAACCTCGCGAATTAGCCCGATTGTAGATTCAATCAGGGTGTCGATATCGATGTCACTTCTCGATGAAGTTCTTTTTTCCGGCACAGAAAGATAATGCCATACAAGCTCGAATCCATCGCGATCCGGCCACATCTGCTGAACTGCCAACTGATACAATGCAAGCTGCCGATCATCATCTAGATACCGCTGATCTACCATCGACCGCGCGGTCTTATAATCGTGTATCTGCATAACGCCACTCTTTGAAACAGCCAACCGATCGATAATGCCTTTGATCTTGTAGTTGCCATCCGGATCGAGGTTGACAGTGACCGTTCGTTCAAGCGCAACCGTCTTTTCCTGATCAAAGGGGTGATAGGCTCGATAGTAATCCTGAACCATCCGCCTCCCCTTGTTTCTGAAGTCCTCCTCCGAGAGATGCTCATCCTTGATAGCAAGCAGCCCCAATCCCGGATGCTGACTCTGCCATCTCTCATCGTAGTATGTCAGAAGATCTGCCTCGCTCCAGACTTTGCCTTCCATCACAAGCTCATACAGCCGCTGAAGCGCCTCGTGAACAATCTTCCCCCTGAAGCTCTCGACCGACACGCTATCGCCGACATCGAATTTTTCGACGTATCGGAATTTGTACTTGCGCGGACAGTTTTCGTATGTCGATAGTCGAGAGTGCGAGTATGTCCCCATCACAACCTCCCCGATCTGATTATTGAGATGATCAACCCGAGACCGAGAGCTGCGGCTATCAGATAGCCGGTCAGCCCAAGCAATGACACGCCGTGAAACATCAAACCGATTTCATTGGATATAATCAGCGATGAACCGATTATTACCGCGCCGATGATTATTGCAAACGAGAGTCTGTTCGACGATCGATCCATATCATTGGCAAGACGATCGAGACCGCGATGGCGAAGCAGCAGTCCCAGCTCCCCCCTCAGCAATTTCTGGCTGAGTCGCCGCACTTCTGCAGGCGCTTCAGATATGAAATCAGCAGCGCTCCCAAGCAGCGCCAGCAGCTCCATGGATATCTTCTTCGGATTCAGCTTTCTCAACGCCAACCGCTTAATATGTGGCTCGACTTCTCCGATCATATTCAGATTCGGATCGAGAGCTCGGCCAACCTCTTCATAGGTTACAATCGCTTTCCCAAGCAGCATCAGATTGGCGGGCATCCTGATATTGTACCTGACAAACACATCAAGACCGTCAGCGAATATCGCTTTCATGTTGATCTGTTTTAGAGGAATCTTGTGATAGCGATAAAGCAGCTCGGTGAATTCGGTCTCCAGTGAACCAACATTCGCATCATCCGGCAGCAGATCATGAGTCGCCAGAATCCTCACGATAGCCCGCGCGTCCTTCCTGTTCGCCGCGATTAGAATACCGGCGAGAAGATCGATTGCTGATTCAGAGAGCTGGCCTACGAGCCCAAAGTCAACAGGTGCCCACCGGTCACCCGGCAGAATGAACAGATTCCCCGGGTGCGGATCGGCATGGAAGAACCTGTCCTCGAATATCATCTTGAATACGATTTGCGCGCCCTGTTTTGCGAGAAGTGGCAGGTCATGCCCGGCGCGTTTGAGATCATCTATCATCGACACCTTGATGCCATCTACCACGCTTGTCGTCAGAACCCTCGTGCTGCAATATTCCCAATGCACCGTCGGAATCTCGATCCTGTCATCTTCAGCGAAGTTAATCCCGAATACTTCGATATTCCTCGCTTCGTAGTACAGATCGACTTCCCGCCGCGTAGCACGTGCAAGTTCATCCACAAGTTCTGTCGGTTTATACTGCCTGCTTTCCGGAACATACTTCTCGAGCAAACCTGCAACATCCCTCAGAATATCCATGTCGATGCGAAGCATCTGCTCAACACCGGGACGGAGCACCTTAACCGCGACAGGCTTGCCGTCATGAGTCCGGGCGATATGCACCTGCGCCAGTGAGGCCGATGCCACCGGTTCTCTGGCGAACTCGCTGAAAAGCTCCAAGATCGGTTTGCCGAGTTCCTCTTCGACTGTTTTCTGAATAAGGTCGTATTCACACGGCGCCACAGCATCCTGCAGCTTCACAAGCTCGGCTGTCAGTTCGACCGGGATCAGGAATGGCCTGCTTGCGAGCATCTGCCCAAACTTGATAAAGCTCGGCCCCAGCTCCTCCATAGTTGATCTAATCCGCTCGGCATAGGTCAGTTCTGCAACACGGGCAGATTCCCTTAGCAGGGATTTCCGGCCGATTTTGAACACGGACCGAATCTTCATCCTGTCGATGAATTCGCCGAACCCATGCCTGATGAGGACGCCGACAATCTGGCTATAGCGTCCGTAATGTTTTAGGCGAGACCCGAATCTGAGCAATTGCTTTTCCTCATAATTTCGTTATTGCCGGCCGCCAGCTTCTGCACCGACACCTTGCCGATACCAAGCTCGTGCAGGGCGCTGCTTGTCATTCATAGTAGTCTGAGTGTGACACCGCCATACACAGCCTTATACTTCGCCGACTCCTCATCCCCCTCAATCCTGCCGATGCGCCCCTCGATGAACAGTTCAATCGGAGATGCAGCGAACCCCAACGCAACACCGGCGATCCCGTGAACACCGAACCGGCTGCCGTCATCCGGAATGTGAATAGCACCTTCCGGATTAGGCCATTCAACAGCCGAGTTATACTCGTAGTTGAGATTGTGCGAAGCTATTCCGCCACCAATGTAAGGAGTTATGACTGGGATTCTGAAAAGGTACTTCAGATTCGCGGCAATCATAAGGTCTTGGACCTCAGCGGAAGTCTTCGCACCGAGGAAGGTCATTTTCTCAGTGTGCGTCCTCGATTCGACTGCAAGCTCAAGCGTGAAAGTCGGGAATCCGCCGAACTGCACGTGCCCACCCACGACAGTAAGCTGATCAATGTCGAGCTTGTGCGGCAAGCTGAATTCCGGATTATCGTAATCCGCGACAATCCCTCCACGCACTCCAATCCCGAAACGCGTTTGGCCGTCAGCGTAGTGCGGAACAAGCATAACAGCCAACACGGCTATCATGAATGTCTTCTTCATAGCCGATTCTCCTTCAACAACGGATGCAAGCACTCTCGGATGTTTCGAGAATGATAAACGTTTTGCGTACTCCTGTCAATCATGAAGAGTTTGCCGGTAATGTACTTGACCAAATGCACTATCTCGCTTACATTCTAAATGTCTGACCGGCTCAGGTCGATATCTGTTACTACGAGAGGTAAGTGGAGAAATGAGTAGAATTATGAGATTGGCAATCGGATATGTCTGTGCGCTGATTCTGCTTCTGATATTGATCACAGTAGCTGTCGGCAGAGATATGCCTGCTGGAGAAAGCGCAGCCCCTGAGCATGTCGTCTTTCTCACACTGCATGCGGATTCAACCGGCATCTCACTCGTCC
>JAHJOQ010000103.1 GCA_018820315.1 Candidatus Zixiibacteriota bacterium
AGAAAGGGAATCTGATCTTCCAGGATCGAAAGCAGAAGAAAGTCCCCGGCTGGCTGGCGGGAAAGAGCTATCTCGATGTTACACGCGACTATGTCGATGTTTGCGATGTGAAAGTGTCATTCGAGAAGGAGATTCCCGACTCGGTCGATATCGCGTATCTGTGTGTGTTCAATTCGGGCGAGTGGAGGGCGATCCACTGGGGAAAGGTCGAAGATGGCGCGGCGCTCTTCACCGACATGGGCGCCGATATCGCATACATGCCGGCACTCTACATGAACGAAGAAATAGTCCCGTATGGGGAACCATTCATACTTCAGGCAGACAGCACCCAACGCGAGCTTCGTTGTGATACTGATAAGGCGGTCAATGTCACGGTCACATCTACGACCAAACGCGAGAAAGCTGTATCGACCGATGGCATCGCAAAGACATTCCTGGCGGCTGATCAGGAGTATGAGTTGTTCTACTGGTCTGACGGATGGCAGTCGATTGGGAAGTTAGTCGCGGGCGACAAACCAATTACGTTCGAGAATGTTCCGTTTGGTGGCCTCTACTGGCTGGTCGCAACGGACTCTGATAAAGAGGAGCGGATTTTCACAATCGAGGATGGCGAACAGGTCTGGTGGTAGGAAGACCACCTGCGATCAAACCATAGTCGCCCTTATCGAAAACATAAACGGAATGCTGTTCGGCTTATCGGGATAGTGCCAGTAGCCATCATCCCGCTTCTTCATGAATGGGTGCGACTTATACGTCGAAAAGGGGAATTCGTGCAGAAATTCTATTCCCAGACCGGCGTCGATCAGTGAATTGATAATCTCTCCCATGCTGTGCGGCCACTCATAGTTGACATTGTAAACATCAGCGTCTCTGTCGGCATAGCTTCCCATATTCTCGAATCGTATCGGTTGATCGGGACGAAAATAGGGGTAGTGCACTCGCGGAGTCGTATCCTGCTCATCATCGGCAAAAATATATGATGTGGGATGGAATTCTCGTATGTAGAAAATGCCTCCCGGTTTCAGAAAATGAGCCACGACTTCGCCCCATTTCTCGAGATCGGGCAGCCAGCTTATCACACCGCCTGATGTATAGACAATGTCGAACTGTCCCGTCAAATGCTCCGGCAGATCATAGAGATTACAGCAAACGAAATTAGCGTCGATAGCGAGCTTATCCGCGAGTGAACGCGCGAGATCGATGGCTTTTGCCGAGAAATCCACACCGGTGACTTTGGCGCCCCGCCGCGCCCAGCTCAGAGTGTCTTGTCCGAAATGACACTGAAGATGCAGCAGGCTCTTGCCCGAGACATCGCCTAACTCACGCACGTCGATCTTCTCGATCGTGCATTTACCATTCAGGAATGACTCCATGTCATAGAAGTCAGACTTTTCATGGATCGGTGTCAGACTATCCCAGAGTTTCTGGTTTGCACGCAAGAATTCATCCATGTCTTTACTCACTATGACCACAGATAGTTAATTAGATGATGACTCTTTGCACCACCGAGATTGTCGACGTGGTGCATATATGTAGCCCTTGGACAAGGTTGTCAAGGGTTTGTTGAGTAGGTCTCTATGTGTTGAAATGCCGTCATCGCGAGGAGCGAAGCGACGTGGCGATCTCCCATCGTGAGGGCAAAATAGTACGGGCGGGAAAGGATTCCTGCACGCGCAGTCTACATAGGATCTTGCTCAGCGAATAGTCAGTTGATTTCGAATTCTGCGGTCTACCAGTCACCCCACGGATAGTCAGGTCGGTCGACGCAGTACTGACCCGATGGCTCGGTCGAGAGGTTGATGGTGTGCACGATCTCATCGGACGGCTGAATGTAAATTGCGTTGATCACGATTGTGTATTCACCTGGCGCGATATCCGCAAACGTGTATTCAAGATCGTAGAGACAGAGACAGGGGCAGGGCTCGAAATCGAAAGTCTCATCTTCTGTTATTGTGATCGTGTTGTTGTAGATCCAGACACTGCCAAGGATCTCATCGGGACAGCAATTGAATGCCGTGTTCTGGTGGTAAAGCGTCAGCCCACCCTGGCCATCATAATCCCACTCGATGCACTCCTGATCGTTCGGGACCATGTTCGGAGTCTTTGTGCTTTCGGGTTGCTTGCATGGACCGTGACCAATGAGAAACCCGTACGGATTCTGATACGGGCATGGTTCCGGGCCGCCCGAGAATATGTAGGCGATCAGATACACGACATCGTCGATATCGACATCACCGCTTTGATCGGCGTCGCCGCAAACCGTCTGCGCCAAGCTCGTTGCCGTCATCACCAGCAACAGCGCCGCGACGGTTAGAGAGAGTCTGAAGATTTGCGTACGCATAATTCCTCCCGCTCGAACATATAATTCATGATGTGGTCAATTCAATGCATGTCGGACCTGTTAATCATAATCTACCAGCTCGGTGATATTTGTCAAGTCAGAACCGTAGCGCGAGCAATTAAGATTGACCAGACGGTGCCCGTCCTGTCAATATATCCATCTGAAAATACGGCGGTCAGGAAGGGATCAGATTTGCGTCCGGATGTAGGTGATCTCCAGAGAGGCTCCCGATTGGGAGCCTCTCAGAAGTAAAACTCGTGAAATTGTCCGCGCTATAAGTTCCAGGGATAATGCAATCTCTCGACGCAGAAAAGTCCAGATGTGGCAGTCGTCAGGTCAATTGGGAATTCGAGTGGATCCTCGCCGGGAAAGGTTATAACCTCGACAACACTGATCGTGTAGACTCCCGGCATGACGCCGACCAATTCGTAATCGATGTCAAAGAGACATTCACAATCGCACCCGCCCATATAGAGCGAATCGATCTCCGTAATTGTGATAACGTCCCCGTCAATGCTGAACTCAGCCACAAACACCGGACAGCAATTGAATCCGCCGTTGAGGTGTCTGACCTGCAATGTGCTTACGCCATCGTAGGTATATTCAATGCAGGTTTGTGTGTTTGGAATTGTGTCGACGTCCGCTGTCTTCATTGAAGTCTTGCATGGGCCGTTACCGACAACAGCTCCGGAAAAATCGGGATTGCATGGTGCCGGTCCACCGGTGAAAATGTAAGCGATGAGGAACACGACATCGTCGATATCGACTGCACCGGAACAGTCGGTGTCACCGATCTGGGCGGTTTGCGAAACTGAGCTACCAGCAATGATGAAGGTGCATGATAACATTAGCAGCACAGCGAATTTGGTAAGGTTCCTTACTATCACATGTGCCTCCTATAGTGAGTCTATCTGGAATATAGCATTATGGACACATGTGTCAATACACAAAATGATGTCGCGAGGCTGTGCCCGCAAGAAACTCAGAATCGTCGCAGGTGATCTCTGGTGAATTCATACCACAACACTTTGACCGGGGTGTCGGACGAAATCGAAAACCATGGACTCAGTTCAGGGTTCGACTCATTTATTAGAAGATGGATATCCTGCGCGGGGCTGAATCCCTGAATCAGAAGAAAAACTCGCTCACCTGTTTGTAAGTTCGCTGCGACATCTGCAACCATCACTGCATGACCGGGGAATCCGGGCAGCACAAGAATATCACCGATTTCGACATCGTCTGCCTTCTCAACGACCTGTAGCTCTTTGCTCAGCGAGTATGTCCCTGCATAAGCAAAGACAATATCGATGTAAGCTCTTAAGCTCCGGTAGGATGAGTCGACCGGTGCGCTTTTCTGCCATGAAACAGTGTTTCCATTCACGGTGGGACGATACCCTTCAGCCCAGAGATAGAAATCTGCACGGTCGCCGCTGGTGAAATTGAATGCAATCTGTCTGCTCTTGCCGATAGTGTAGAGATATTCTGCCCGGAATCTGATAATCGCATCGGCGCACTGTTGCAAGTCTTTGGAACCAACATCAATTTCGACTATTGCGCAGTGATGATCCTGAAATGCGGCACGGAGGCCATTGTGGAGTTTGATACTCGGATTTCCCGGTTTGAGCGGAAGATGTCTGATCCAATCCGCAAAGCTCCCATCCTTTGCTTCGATTCTAACATAGCCTCGCGGTGCTGGAATCCTGTTGCTGAGCGTATCGTATCCGCTATAGTTCTCCAACCAAAGGTAGTGACTGCTCTGAGCGATCGTGGTGGCCGAATTCAGCAGCAGTGCAGCCAATAGAAGAGCAAGCATTAGAAATATCCGCACGGTGATCACCTTTCCCGGATCAGATGTGAGTCACGATGATCTGACAGACAGACTTTTTGCATTATACAGTGTACATTGCAGAAATTCTCGTTATTTTAGGTACGAACCAATAGCTCTTGCCCAACCCACGCGGCCAGGAAAAACGGAACTGAGGCTGTCGGGAAGTTGTTGATCTAACATGCAAGCACTTGTACATCATCTGTACTGAGAGGTATTCGCGATGGCAATCGGTAGCAATAAAGAGAAAATCTTGGAAGACAATAATCTGGAAGACTGGCCGGGGCTTTCGAGGGTCAAGCATGTAGTGGCAATTGCCAGCGGTAAGGGAGGAGTCGGTAAATCGACAATAGCATCGAATCTCGCGATTTCGCTGAGTGCCGGCGGCGCGCAGGTTGGGCTCATGGATGCTGACATATACGGTCCGAGCCAGCCCGGAATGCTCGGAGCCGGAAGCGAGAAACCGTCGATTGGAGATCACAGTGTCAAGCCGGTGAGCCGCCACGGCGTCCGGTTCATTTCGATGGGCTTGTTGATGGATGATGACGGTCCGGTGATCTGGCGCGCTCCTATTGCAATGAAGATGATCCATCAATTTCTCGAATCTGTCGAGTGGGGCGATCTTGACTATCTTTTGATCGATCTTCCCCCCGGAACCGGCGATGTGCAGTTAACTTTGGCTCAGCAAGCTCCCCTGACCGGCGCTGTCATTGTGACGACTCCGCAGGATGTCGCTCTCGGTGTCGCTCGCAAGGGTTTGAAAATGTTCGAGCAGGTGAATGTTCCTATACTCGGAATCATTGAGAATATGAGTGGATTCACCTGCGGGCATTGTGGCGAGGTTACGGCGATATTCAAGCAGGGGGGTGGCGAAGAGATGGCGCGGGCGATGAATGTCCCATATCTCGGAGCGATCCCGCTCGATCCGGAGATCATGGCGTGCAGCGAGAAAGGCGCTCCCGTCGTTAAGCAGGCGCCCGATTCGGCATCGGCAAGAGCATTTGCTGCCACCGCCGAAGGTCTTCGGGTTCAAATAGAACGGGAGACCGACACTGCGGATGCGATCGAGCCGATCAGTGCGGAATTATCTGATTCGGGCGATCTGGTGGTTCAGTGGCCGGATGGTCATCAAGGCGAATATACGCCATATAATCTTCGCAGGAGCTGTACATGTGCTGCATGCATCGATGAAAATAGCGGCAGTCGGCTGATTGATGATAAGAAGATCCCGCTCGACATTCGTATCGAGTCTTTCCAGCCGGTTGGGCGGTATGCGATGGCGTTCACATTCTCTGATCGGCATAGCACCGGAATCTACAAATATGAATTTCTGAGAGAAATTTGCGAATGTCCTGAATGCTACGCTGCGAGGGGTAGCAAGAACGAGTCATTCAGTGTTTGAACGAGGCCTAACTATATGAGTACAGATATGAAATCTATCCAAATTTCAGCGGAGCCTTCAAAAGACCCTGCAGTCTGCAAGTTTACAGTGAATCGGATTCTCTCTCCGGAAGGCTCTGTCAGTTGCAGGAGCGTTAGCCAGGCCGAGGGTTCGCCGCTTCTGGAAGCTCTATTTGCGGTCGAGGGTGTTCGTGAAATTCTCGTGTTCGGCAGCAGTGTCACCATCGCCAAATCTACCGAAGAACCGTGGCAGGTGATCGGCAAGCACATTGGTGCGGCAATCCGGAAAAGCTTCGAATCAGGTAAGCCACTTATCGCCGAGAATCAGAGCGAGAAGCTGCCGTCGGAGGAAGAGCTGCGCGAAAAGATCGAAACGCTGATGGAGGCAGAGATCAACCCGTATATCGCCAGTCATGGTGGCAGGATCGAGATTGTCGATATCAAGGGGACGGTCGTCTACGTCCACATGAGTGGCGGATGTCAGGGTTGCGCATCGGCTTCGGTTACCCTTCGGCAGGGGCTGGAGAAGCTAATCTTCGGAAACATACCGGAAGTGACTGAAATTGTGGATGTTACCGACCACTCTGCAGGCCGGAACCCGTATATTCAGTAGTTTTACAGCTACCTCCATGTTCTATCATGCCGAACATGGCCTTCGGGTCGCAAGAACATCGGGCGACTGAGTGGCTGGCGGCATCCTAAGCTGCGAAAAACCAGAAACAATCCGGAAATAATTACGAAATAATGCGCTAAGAATGCCGACACATAGATTATGTATGCTGTTATAACTGATTGTAAGAGAAACACATAAAGTCGATCCCTTAGTTACTTGACAAGTAACTCATCAGAAATTATCTTGGAATTATGATAAAATACGAGCTGCCGCATAGCTGGATGAATTACTCTCTCCTCAAGATCACTTCTGAGTTAGTGGAAGCCAAAGCAGTTATATTGTCTCTTCAGAATACGCCGTATGAAAGGGGTTGGATAGAGAATCTGCTGGAGATGGAGTTAAAACGAGAGGTTGCGGGCACATCGCGAATCGAAGGAGCTGATTTCACGGAAGAGGAATTTGAGGATGCTGTACAGGAATCGGGCGATGAGCTGATCACGAGGTCGCAGCGGCAGGCTCGAGCGGCCATGCGGACCTATAGATGGATTGCCACGATACCTAATGACAGGCCTGTCGACAAGAACTTGATATGCGAAATCCACTCAATGATTGTTCGCGATGCTGATGATGATCATTGTTGCCCAGGCGTGCTTCGGAAGCAAGATGAGAATGTCACTTTTGGTCAGCCTCGTCACAGAGGGGCAGACGGGGGAGTGGAATGTGAAGAAGCGTTTAGTGGGTTGGTAAACAGCATCCAGACAACATTTAGAGAGCATGATCCCCTGATACAGGCGCTGGCTGTTCACTATCATCTGGCGGCCATGCATCCATTTCTTGACGGGAATGGTCGGACCGCACGAGCATTGGAAGCTCTCTTTATGCAGAGAGCTGGCTTACGCGATTTTTGCTTCATTGCGATGTCGAATTACTATTATGATGAGAAGCAAAGCTACTTGTCAGCGTTGGCTAATGTGCGATCTTCTGCTCATGACCTGACATCGTTCCTGAAGTTCGGTCTGAAGGGTATTGCAGTCCAAAGCCGGAGAGTTCTCTTGGGAATCCGTCAAGAGGTATCGAAAGCACTCTATCGAAATATGATGTACAGCCTGTTCAATAGACTAGAATCACCTAAGAAACGTGTGATAGCGAAGCGGCAGTTGGAAATACTGGAGGTACTTCTTAAACACAGCAAAGTGGATTTTTCGAACCTGACGCATGCAGTTCTGGGTAACTACTTGAACCTTAAGGAACCGATGAAGGCAATTTTCCGGGATCTCGAAGGCCTGCTGAGTCTTGGAGCTGTCCAGTATGAACGGAAAGAGGACAATGAGTTCGTTTTCTCTGTAAGAATTGACTGGCCGACCGAGATTACAGAGACGAAGTTCTTCGATCTGATCAAAAAGATGCCACGAGCGAAGACACTCAGATTTTGACGGATAATCATCCGAAATTGTCGGTTTGTATCTTCAGTCAGTTCCCTACCCCGATCTCGGTTGACTTAGGAAGATCGGTCAATTATCATACCGACGCAATTGTTGAAACGCACAAGGTGAGGCATGACATCCCTGTGTGGATGCGATTCTCGACAACAGCGACATAGATCCTTTTGATAGGCAGAGTGGAACATGAAAAACATCCTTGTTACCGGTTCTGTTGGCCAGATCGGCACAGAACTGACTACTGCATTACGTGAACGCTACGGCGCAGACAAAGTTATCGCGACGGACATTCGGCTTCCAAGCAATATTGATCTCAGAGACAAAGGACCATTCGAATTTCTCGACTGCCTCGATCCGAACCACATCACCCGTGTGATGCAGATCTATGATGTGGACGTGATTTACCACATGGCGGCAATCCTTTCGGCGATAGGAGAAACCAAACCGAACCAGGCGTGGCAGATCAATGTGATCGGGCTGCACAATATGCTCGAAGCTGCGCGGCAGTATCACTGCTCGCTGTTTTTCCCGAGTTCAATCGGCGCTTTCGGGAAATCGACACCGAAAGACAATACTCCACAGGTCACAATTCAACGGCCCGATACTATGTACGGTGTGACAAAAGTAACGGGAGAGCTTCTGTGCGATTACTATTTCAAGCGTTTCGGTCTCGACACGCGCGGTGTCAGATTCCCAGGGCTGATTTCGTACGAAGCGGAGCCGGGAGGCGGGACTACGGATTACGCAGTTTCGATATTCAGTGACGCAATCCTTCACGGCAAGTACACATGCTATCTGCGCGAGGATACATCGCTCGATATGATGTATATGCCCGATGCTATCAGGGCGATGATCGAGCTTATGGAGGCGGACCCGACAAAGCTTGTGAACCGCAATGCTTACAACGTTACGGCAATGAATTTCACTCCGAATCAGCTGGCTGGCAAAATCAAAGAGCATCTCCCGAAGTTCGAGATTGGCTACGAGATCGATCCGGTCCGGCAAGCAATTGCAGACTCCTGGCCGAATTACATGGATGACTCGGCGGCTCGACAAGAGTGGGGCTGGAAAGCTCAGTTTGATATCGAGGCCATGACCAAAGACATGCTGGAGCATATGGCTCTGAAATTGAAACCACCGGATAAGTAGATGTCGGAACGCTGAGAGGAGTGTTGATATATGCCGTTAGATAATTTTGTCAAAGTCCTGGAAGCCGGACTTGCGGAGCTAGAATCAGCAGGGACTGCCAAGGGTGCCGAGCAGGTCGTGGTTCGGGTGGAGAAGGCGAAAGATGGTTACGGTCCGAGGTATTTCCTCGATGGCTGCGGCGATCGCCCGTTTCTTCGCATGAACGCAAATTCATATCTCGGCATGTCGCTGCGCGATGAGGTCGTTAAGGCCGAAGAGGATGGTGCAGCCAGGTTTGGTGTCGGGCCGGGAGCGGTCAGGTTTATCAGCGGGACGTTTGAGCCGCATATCGAGCTCGAGAAGAAGCTTGCGGCATTCCACGGTCGCGAGGACTGCATGCTGACAAGCTCGGCATATACTTCGGTGATGGGAGTCGTGTCGACGCTCACCACGCCGGAGACCATGATTATCAGCGATGAACTGAATCACAACTGCATTATCAATGCCATGAAACTTTCCCGCCCGAAGAGTAAGAAGATATACCCGCATCTGGATCTGGGCGCGTTCGAGAACTGCATCATAGAGTCGATCGGCGAATGCAACAGCGCGATAGTGATCACCGACGGTGTATTCAGCATGAGGGGCGATTATGCTCCGCTCAATAAGATATGCGATATCATCGAGAAATATAACGCTGAGTTCCCCAATGATATCGTCCTGGTAGTCGATGACTCGCATGGCGCCGGTGCTTATGGCGAGACTGGTCGAGGGACCGAAGAACTCACCCACGCCGACGGTGTCGATATCCTTGTAGCAACACTCGGCAAGGCGTTTGGAGTCAATGGTGGCTATATTGTGTCGAAGAAGAGCGTGATTACGTTCCTGCGAGAGAAGAACCCATTTTATATATACAGCAATCCGATCACGCCGTCAGAGGCGACCGCGGCATTGAAGGCGGTCAACATTCTCGATAGTGATACCGGCAAAGCGCTGCTGAAACATCTTGCAGCAATGACTTCGAAATTCGAGAATGGGTTGGTGTCACTTGGATACGAGACAATCCCGAGTCCGCATCCGGTTGTGCCGCTGATGGTGCGCGACACGCAGAAGACTGCGGAGCTGGTAGCGTTTCTGCGTGACAAAGGTGTCCTTGGGACGGGTCTGAATTTCCCGGTGGTGCCGAAGGGAAGTCAGTTGATCAGGTTCCAGGTCTCCGCCGACCACACCATCAAAGACATCGACTATGCGCTGGGCGTGCTGGGGGAGTATAAGAAGAAGTGAGTTTGGTATAATTACATGTGTGGCCGCGATCTCTGATCGCGGTTCGACGGAGTCGAACGATATCGAGAAATGTTCTGGCAAGTGACAAGAGAACCTCGTTTTGAGAGGGTTAGTGTAAACCGCGATCAGAGATCACGGCCACGCACTCCGGATAGGCAGTCATAGATGGACCAAGTAATTAAAATCGCTCTGCAACTGCTTGAGCTAATAAGTTATCTGGCCATAATTGCTGCTTCGGGTGTTGCAGTCTGGGGGATAAATGCTTGGAGACGAGAGCATGTAGGCAAAAGACGAATAGAGCTAGCGGAGCAGTCGCTCGCCATTGTATACGAAATACAAGAAACACTACGCCGTATCAGGTCGATTGGTGTTCGGGTTGGCGAAGGAAGCACGCGGCCAAGAAAAGAAGACGAATCTGATGAGGAAAGGGCAGCATTGGATGAAGGCTATGCGCTATACGAGCGCTTTGAGCCTTACAGAGAATTATTCGGCAAGCTGCGTGCTGTTCGATATCGGTTCAAGGCAACCTTTAGAGTGAAAGCAGCAGAACCATTTGACGAGCTTCTCGAAGTGGAGAGCAAGATGTTTAGAGCGGCTAGCAAACTCGCATTCTGGGCGAGGGACTATCGTTCTCCGGGCGGACAGCATTCTCAACAGGCGTTGGAGGATCTTCAACGCTGCAGGCTCATTCTATGGGGTTATGGCGGCGAAGGAGACGAAATATTCAATGATGTTGTTCGAATAGTGCAAAGAGTAGAGGATTTTTGCGGGCCGATGCTGAAAATCTAGATTATATTATACATTATCTTAAATGTGTGGCCGCGATCTCTGATCGCGGTCGACGGAGTCGAAAGTGGGGCGTGAACGTCGACAGAGCTACAACGATCCGGGGCATGCTCATTTTATTACATGCAGTTGTTTTCGCCGTTGCCAGATATTTACGGATGAAGAAGCCTGCGCCATGCTCGCACAGTCGATCAACAGCGCACGTGAGAGTCACCAATTCTGTCTGTGGGCATATGTCTTCATGCCCGATCATATTCATCTACTGATCTACCCTCGCCGAGAGAATTATGAGATTACTCAGATCCTCAAGTCAGTGAAAGGGACATTTGCAAGGCATTTAATCGCGGATTGGAAGGAACGGAATCCATCGAGGCTAAAACGCCTTGAGGTTGGCAGCTCCTTCGGAGTGCGCCACCGCGTATGGCAGAAAGGCGGAGGATTCGATAGGAACATCTACTCGCTCGAGGCTGTCCGCAAGGCTATCGATTATGTCGAATGGAATCCAGTGAAGGCTGGATTTGTCAAGGATGCTGCCGATTGGAAGTGGTCGAGCGCAGCTGCGTGCACGAGCTCTGGTGCAGTGCTGCTTGACGTTGACCCGGTTGCTTGGGATGACGGCTGATAGCCGGAAGCGCTTTGTAAACCGCGATCAGAGATCGCGGCCACACTGACAGAGATCGCGGTCACGTTGTTGCTGATGTGGTCGAGTTGGAGATGATGTTTTTAGGAGAGGCGTTCTGTAAACCGCGATCAGAGATCGCGGCCACACTGACAGAGATCACGGCCACTCTGCTGAAATGACATTTTCCAGAACTGTTTCAATCGAGAAATTTGTTGATGCAATACACCCAATCTCGTAATTTGTTGCAGGTTGCGATGTTGCTGGCTGATGGGAACGGCTCTATGGCAATGTGTGAAGAAGGACAATGAAGCAGGATTCAAAGCAATCATCTGCAGATCAGGTTCGCAATACTCTCGCGCTGCTCAAGAGTCTGCGTTCGAAATTCGATAAGAAATCGGCAGACAGGAAGCTGAAGAGCCTTGATCGGCTGCGCAGCATACGGGTTTTCGATCCGAAGTTGCTGCTCGATTATCATGATCTGCTCGCCTATATGAGAGCTTATCCCGATAACCCCAAGATACTCTCCGCCGTTGATAGTGAGCTTGTTGGATTTGAAGATCGAGTTGATCTGTACAAACAGGAAACTCGCGACAAAGACGCCCACAAGCTGCTCAATTCGGGAATTGCCGGGACCACTGTGCTGCACTCGTTCGGATACAAAGCCCTCGAGTTGTTGCTGAAAGCGCATCCCGATAAATTCGACATCGACTGGGAGCAGATGGAAGATGGCGGAGATTACGATCTAACCGACCTTCTGCAGCTTCTCGTGTCGTGGCATGAGAATGACGCCATCGACAATGACGATACGGTCGATTCGCAGGAGTGGCTTTCCATTGCTCGTGGAATCTGGACGCGTACGGATCTAGGAGCTCTTCACAAGCTGTTTGTAACATCCGGCTTGCCGCGCAACGCTCAGGAGTATTTGTTCGAAAAACTCGATTTCTGGATGAAGTGGGATTTGACCGGATGTCCCACTGCGCGAAATCTGAAACGAGTGCCTGTGAAGCGTATATACTATCAGAAAGGACCACACATAGGGCGCACGCGCGATCTTCGGAGAGAATTGAAGAAGAAGTCAGTGCCTCTTAAATCTCTCACGCTGAGAGAGGGAAGAGAGGCGGTGCGTGCCATTAACGAGGTCCTTGCGGTTCGATATCGCGAGCTGCAGCCATTGTCGTATGCTAACCCTGCGGAGGTCTATTCGTATGAGCCGGGCCGCGGCGTGCAGATTCTTGTATTCGGTGCCTCGCCGGAAATAAGGCTGCCGCTTGAGTCGAATTTTGGCGCAATGCTTGTGCGAAACGGCCTGCCGATCGGATATGGTGTCGGCGCGACTCTGTTCGATCGCGTGGAAATTGCGATAAACATGTTTCCTGCATTCAGGTCGGGAGAATCATCGTATGTAATCGAGCAGTTCTTTCGGCTGTTTTATCACCATTTCGGATCTCGCGTGTTTCTTGTTCGAAGTCGACAGATGGGGGACGGTGACTGGGAGCCTCTCAAGTCGGGAGCGTTCTGGTTCTACTATAAGCTCGGTTTTCGAGCAGTCAAACCACGAGTTCGCGCACTTGCAGAGGAAGAACATCAGTTGATCCTGGCTGATCGCAAGTACCGCTCACCTCTCAAGAGACTGAAGCGCCTTGCTGTCAGCGATGTATTCTTTCATGCTGATCCCTCTCAGATGGATGATTACGAGGAATTCCCGATAATGAATCTCGGATATGTCGTTACGCGGTACTTTGCTAAGAAATTTGACGGCGACCGCAGGCGAGGCACCAGCCACGCAGTGCACAGTGTCGCTCGCACGCTGAAGATCAGGCGACTTGATCAGTGGTCAGCGGACGAGAGGACAGCATTGAGGAGGCTTGCACCGTTGATAGTCAACATTCCCCGGTTGAGAGAGTGGTCGAATGGCGATAAGAGATCACTGGCGCAGTTGATTCGCTCCAAGGGAGCGTTTCGCGAGCGGGAATTCGTTCTGAGATCGAACCATCACCCCAGGTTCAAGGCCGCTCTCGATAAGCTCTCCACGAGTTATGAGCATCCGGAATAAGGCAAGCTCTGCAGAGTGCCGGGTAGCTGTGGGAGCCGTCAGGATTCCAATCCTGACGGATTCACTCAGCTGTCAGGAAAGGGTTCCTGACAGCGCCGAGTAAGTCTCGCAGAGCGCCGGGTAGTTGACTCAGATCATTCAGAATCGCGATAGATTCATGCTGATCGAAAGCGAGGCTGGGTGTTACGCCTGTAAGCACCGCGACAAATCGTACACGGGCGTTCCCGGCTGCCTTAGCATCCACTTCGCTGTCACCGACGAAGATCAACTCATCGCGATTAAGTGACAGATCGCTCATGACTTTACGCAATCCTTCCGGATCGGGTTTGTGAACCGTCACGTCTTCGCCACCTACGATGATATCGAAGCAATCGAGCAGTGATTCTCTCTGCAAGATTTCTTGAATGCGGTATCGAAACTTTGTGGAGACTATTCCGAGAAGATATCCGTCGTCTCTCAGATTTCGCATAACTGTCGGCACAGACTCAAACATACGCGCCATCGGAGTCATGACCTCATCAGCTTTGTTGATAAAATGCCGCACGAAGTCATCGGCTTTGTCACCATGTTCGTTTCCTGCGAGATAGACAACAATCTCCGGCAGGGTGAACCCAATGGTTTTCTTGATCTCGTCGTCGGATGCATTCGGCAGGCCGAGTTTGTCAAGTGCGTGATTGACGCACAGAATCACGCCTCTGGATGAATCCACGAGCGTGTAGTCAAAATCGAAGATGATGGCTTTGGTCATTTGTTCATTTCGTGATATTTGTTCGCGTACGCATCGAAGAAGGCGATTGTATTCGCGTATTTGTTTTCCGTGCTGTAAGGTACTGGGAACTTCGATAGCAGGAAATGAAAGGCTGATCTTCCTGACATTCCATTCTCAATCGGCATTTCCAGGAACTGATGCGGCCAAGCCACCGACCAGAGGAGAACATTCTCGGATCCCTTAATAGGTACACTATGTTTCATAAAGACCGTTGAAAGCATATCCAAGTCTTCCTGCTTGCCTGCAGCGATAGAATATTCTTCTATATATGATAGTTTATGTCCGCAGCTCGGTGTGGCGATCGCACCTATCCATTGCGGCCGATCATACCAGTTAGCTGCATCTGTGACAGCAGGCCCGAGTACCGCAGTTGCATCCTTGATATACATGCCATACGAAAGTGCGCCACGAAGAAGAAGACCGTTCCGAAATCCGGTTGCGATGATCTTGCTCAGCCAGAGACCGACAGCCAGAAGAAACCAGATTGATTTATTCTTGACCTCCCATGAGATGACGAACGAATCGCCAAAACTGATAACCTCCGGCAGGATCCAGTCTTGGCCTTCTTGCATTTTCAACTCACGAATGAGCTGTCTGTTGTCTTCAATGGAATCGAGAAGCCTGTTTCTCTTCAGTAAGAACGCCTGCGAATCCTCGATTGAGAATGTGCGCGACCCAAGAACATCCAGAATTGCGACTATTCCTTCCTTTTCCTGCGTGTTCTCTTCCATGCCTTCCTCCCATTTTTGATAGTGGATGTCAGATTCATGTCCTTCACACTCATCTTACCTTCAACTCTTATCGAGGACTTCGACAAATACAACAATCTTCCCTTGCTGTACCCAGATCACGACTTCGTCCATGGTCCGCTCTTTTTTGCTGAACCTGAAGCTCTCAGTTGTGCTTGGCACTGATCGGCTATTTTGGGTGAAATCGCTGACGGGTTTGCCATTTAGCAGCGGGAGTGCGACATATTGTGACTTGTCATCGGCGAGATTGTCCGCGGTGACCGTTAGCACATTGTTGTCCTCGAACGGCACGCGGATGATTTTGCCTGCTGACATGTTGTAAGTGAACGGCGCATTCATGACCGGCAGAGAATCGAGGCTTGTCAGCCATTCCGGCTCCGGGAAACGCTGCATGCCCTGTTTGTATGGATCGTAACCATCGGGGATCCGAAAGAGAGTATCGTCCATCTCAGTGATATCGATATTGGACAACTCCATGGTGTTGCGGGGACCGACCGTGCCGACTATTTTGATCGGGAAGTCAAGTTTCTTGTGTTGCCAGTATTCCAAAATTTGATTTGAGTCGATCGTGATGGTATATTTATCACACTGCTGACCGTTTATCTTCTCGGTGGCGACGAGCTTGTTCTCGCCGATTGATGATGTATATTTGAGCGCCTGAAACGGATCGTTTCTGGTACTCATCTGATCGTCTGTCGGCATGTCCATATATATTTTCTCGGGAGGCATCAAAAGCTGTGTGAGGTTGGAGTCCTCGTTGACGATCACGATGAAATCATGGCCATGCTGGTGAAGGTCCATGCGATATATGTGGTCTTTGACATAGATCTTACCGATCGCGCTGTCACCGGCCTGAGCAGCGAGGATGTTCGCGCTGAATTGAGTACCCTCGATCTGAGGCTCAGATGAACAGGAAGCCAGAAGCGCCACTGACAATAATACAAGTGCAATGAATTTAGTCATTTTGATACCGATCCCCGGGGTTATTTAATTGATCTCCGTTGTCCGGCAAATCATAACGTGTTGATTCGAAGCTAAGTATTGTTCAGAATGGATGCAAGCTGTTTCTGGGAAAGTATCTTATTGCATCACGGATCGATTGAGAGTACAATGCGTGCAATACGGTTGTGGTTGGACCCGCGTTCACGTGCACCAAAAGACTCTATTCGTGGAGACAGAAATGAAAGCGACGATCATAAAAGAGTTCATCGGACAAGTGGAGTTGTTTGCCGATCTCGATGAGAAAGAACAGGAGCTGTTCGCCGATCGAGTCGAGGTTATCGAATATGAGCCGGGCACGCTTCTGTTCGAAGAGAACAGCCACCGCAAGCGGCTCTATTTCATCCATAGCGGCGAAATTGAGCTTTTCAAGAAAACACCGTTCGGTGAGGAGAAGCGGCTGTCACTCTTCGGAAAGCATGATTTCCTAGGCGAAGGCGCGCTCATGGATGACTATCCTCATTCGACTTCTGCACGAGTGCTGATGAAGACGGTCACATTCGCTATCAGCCGCGAGGAATTCCACAAAATCTGCAAAGAGAATCCGGCCATCGGCATGAAGATTCTTTCGCGCATTGCCAGAGTCATTTCGAGAAGGATGCGTCAGACAAGCACTCGCGTTGTCAATGTCGCGGCGCAATACATATCGGGAAGGACACGCAGCGAACACGATCTCCTCGGCAAGCGCGACGTGCCGGATGAGTACTACTACGGCGTGCAGACTCTCCGTGCGCTCGAGAATTTCAACATCAGTGGAATATCACTCACCCACTATCCGGTCTTGATAAATGCGCTTGCGATGGTCAAGATGGCGTGTGCACAAGCGAACCTTGAGCTTGGGCAGCTGTCCAAGCCGGTGGCCGACGCGATCGTGCAGGCATGCGGCGATATAATCAACGGTAAATTCCATACTCAATTCGTGGTCGACATGATACAGGGGGGCGCGGGGACATCGACCAATATGAACGCCAACGAAGTTATTGCGAACCGGGCACTCGAAATACTCGGCCACAGCAGAGGCGAATACAAGTACTGTCATCCGAACAACCATGTCAATCTGTCGCAGTCGACGAACGATGCCTATCCGACTGCGCTTAAGATTGCATTGATATACAGCAATCGCATGTTACTGGACGATCTGAGAAAGCTCATTGCATCGTTTAGGGCAAAAGCCGAGGAATTCGCAAGAGTTATCAAAATGGGGCGGACACAGCTTCAGGATGCGGTGCCGATGACACTCGGGCAGGAGTTCGAATCATATGCGGTGACGCTTGGCGAGGAAATCGACCGGCTCAGCGAAAATGCGAAGCTCTTTCTCGAAGTGAACATGGGGGGCACCGCAATCGGGACCGGCATAAATGCCGATCCGGAATTCTCCGGAAAAGTGATAGGTCATCTTCGCGATATTACCGGCCTTGAGGTTGTTCTGGCACTGAATCTTGTAGAAGCGACTCAGGACACCGGTGCGTTCGTAATGTACTCCTCGGCGATCAAGAGGCTGGCGGTTAAGCTGTCGAAAATATCGAACGACCTTCGGTTACTATCCTCTGGGCCGCGCGCCGGAATCAATGAGATCAATCTCCCGCCGATGCAACCGGGATCATCGATCATGCCGGGCAAAGTCAATCCTGTCATTCCGGAGGTTGTCAACCAGATTGCATTCAAAGTCATCGGCAACGATCTGACTGTCACGCTCGCCGCCGAGGCGGGGCAGCTCGAACTAAATGTCATGGAGCCAGTGATAGCACAGAGCATATTCGAGTCGATAGAGATGCTCAAGAATGGCATGGCGACACTGAAGCATCGCTGTATCGATGGAATCACCGCTAACAAAGAGCATTGCCTTCGAATGGTGCAGAACAGCATCGGCCTCGTGACCGCGCTCAATCCTGTTCTCGGATATGAGGTCTGCTCGTCTCTTGCAAAAGAGGCGCTCGAAACCGACCGCGGCGTGTATGAACTGGTGCTCGAAAAGAAACTTCTTTCGAAAGAGAAACTCGACGAGCTACTTGCACCGGAGAACATGATATAGCCGATGGGCAGAGGGTGACCGCAATTCCAGAAATCCCCTTGCGTAATTGACTGCTCGCGCTATATTTGACATGTAAGCTACTCATCCGTCTTTGTTGACATAGAAAGCGTTATGAATCAATTAATTGTCAAATTGATGTTCGGGCTGTTGCTGTTCGCTGCTGCAGCGTTCGGTGATGTGTATCTTGGACCGTCTGATGGCAACAATCTGCCCGGCAGGGCACCGATCACCCGCGAATACATGCAGCAGATGATCGAAGAAAGAGGCGACACTCATTTCTGCGCGCTGAAATCGAGTGCGAGATCGGAGAGAAGCAAATCTTCCACGCTTGCATCGATCACACTTCCAACATCGAACATGTACGACTACGACGTTCTCTATTATGAGATAAACCTCGAAATATTGCTGTATAACGACTATACCGATGGATACGTCGAAATGCAGCTTGCAAGTCTGGTTGATGGGTTGTCGTATGTAGACCTCAATCTGACGCCATATTTGAATGTCAGCGCGGTCCGTCTCAATGGTGTCTCGCAGTCATTTACGCACAGCACTCAGATTCTGTCGGTAAACCTAAATGAGACATTCGACACCGGCGAGAAATTTATGCTGAAGGTTGAGTATCACGGATATGCGTACTTTGATGAAGAGGGCGGAATGTTTATCGATTACAACAACGGTCATACCGCCTGCAATACTACCTGCGAACCGTTTGGATCGCGAAACTGGTGGCCATGCAAAGATTTCCCGTTCGATAAACCGGACAGCATGGATATAATCATCACTCACCCCACGACATATAACGGTTACGAGATCGATTGCGGATCGGCTGGGACGCTAATGTCTGTCACAAACAACGGCGACGGTACCACTACGACGCACTGGTTCGAGAAGTATCCGATCGCGACTTATCTGGTCGCGCTTATGGTAACTGATTTCGACCAGACAGTCCAGCAATGGGAGTATGCGCCGGGCCAATTCATGCCGGTTGTGCACAACATGTTTCCGTATATCAGCCCGAGTGATCCATATCAATCGGGATATGGCATGCTTCAATACACCGTTCCCGCTCTCCAGGCATACTCCGATCATTTCGGAATGTATCCATTCGTCGATGAGAAGTACGGCAACATGCACTGCAACTTTCCCGGCATGGAGCATCAGACTATGTCATCGATCGGCACTTACTGGAGCGGCGAGTATGTTATCATTCATGAGTTGGCGCACCAGTGGGCGGGCGATCAGGTTACGTGCAAGACATTCCACGATGTTTGGCTGAACGAAGGTTTCGGGACATATTTCGAGATCATCTATTTCGAACAATGGGCAGGACCGGAATTTGCGAAACAGTGGTTGATGGGCTATTACGGCCTTAACAGAGGAACGCCCTATGTCGAGGATCTCGACAACGACAACATTTTCGATGGCTCGACCGTCTATGCGAAAGGCGCATGGCTGGTTCACATGCTGCGTGATCAGATGGGTGACTCGCTCTTTTTCCCGGCAATGGAGTATTTCTACAAAGAATCAGAATTCGCTGGCAAGTCTGCGAGTACCGACGATCTGAATTCTGTTGTTTCTCAGTTCTATGGCTCTGATATGAGCTGGTTCTTCAGTGCGTGGGTCTATCAGGAGGGGCAGCCGAAGTATGAATACTCATATCAGTGGCACCCCGATACAATCTCCGGCAGCGGCTACTTTGTCGACCTGTTCATTGAACAGACAGCATCGTATGGCTTCTTTCCGATGCATATTGATATTGAAGTTACTGCCGGCGCATACGATTCGACTTTCAGGGTCTGGAATGGGACGATCGGTGATTTGTATCAATTCCATTTGCCGGATACGATCACCAGTGTCACGATTGATCCGAATATGAACATCCTCAAAACATCACACTATGTGCCATTTGGAATGCATATATATACGGTCAATTTCCCTATTGCCGTCATCAATGAGCCATACAGCACCGCAGTGCAGGCAATAGGGGGAGTCGGAGATCATACGTGGGATAAGATCCTCGGGCAGTTCCCACCCGGCGTTACTCTGAATTCCGCGACCGGTGAAATCTCCGGCACACCGACATGGGAGGGCACGTATTACGTGCAACTGCGCTGTACCGATTCAGATAGCCCCGCCAACATCGACACACGCTCATTCAATCTGAAAGTCGGTGGACCACCGCATCTCTGCGGCGATGCTGATGGCAGCGACGAAGTCGATATTGATGATGTTGTCTATCTTATCGCCTATATATTCTCTGGTGGACCTGCTCCCGACCCACTCGAAGCAGGCGATGCCGACAGTTCCGGAGCTATCGATATCGATGATGTCGTGTACTTGATAGCGTACATATTCTCCGGTGGCCCGGAGCCGTGCGCGGGGAGTTAATACACGTTTTGTTGGTGCACGAGGACGCGGGTCCAGAGCTTCCGAAGGATACACCAACCACAAAGAACCGATCACTGATTGTAGCGGTCTTTGTACGCTTTGCGCAGTGTTTCGGCTTCTTCTGGTGATAACCCCTTCATCCACAGATGCTCTTCCTGAGTCATCATTTCCTCGACCATCTGCTCATACTTAGTCCCCAGCTCAGGGCTGCTCTGCGCGGCGGCCTCAATCACAGCCGGAAGGAACTCGACATAGAAGTGCTTTGACACCTCGTACATGCCGTGCCAGTGTGTATAGTCGGGCCCCATCATGCTAGCACCGTGGCGTGCCCGCCGTCCTTCATGATGCCACAATTCCCAGAACACCCACTGGACTTCATGCTCAAATGGCGCATCAGGTTTCAGCACACCGTCGGCCTTGAGATCATCCATAATTCTTGCAGCCGGTATGGCGAACTTATCGTTGTAGAGGTCGACAAGACCATCAAACTGAACATAGAAATTGTCTACGTATGTGTCGCTGTGGCAGTTCAGACATACGCCTTTCATTGACTGACGGCGCTCCTCCCATGTAACGATCTTATCGATCTTTCGAGGTACATTCTGGCTGATAAGTTGCTCATTCTCGACAATTATCTCAACGGTATTGACTTCAGAGCCGACGGCGGGCAGTTTTCGAGTATGTGGATAGTCTTCCTTGAAGCCGTCATCATAGACAACCATGTTGAGTCTTGCACTAACCACCGGGCGCAACGTCCAGCTAATCCTCTCACCGACGTCATGCGTATTGCCAACGTGAACACCTTTCGGCGTCATATAGCTGCTTATGTGGCAGGTGGCACAAGTCGGAGCGGCCGAGTAGTCTCTGCCAAGAACCCACTCACCATCCTTATCGAGGTTCATCCTATCCCTGTTTGCGTAGAAAGCGATACCATGCTTGGATTCGTTGTAGATTTCAATCTGTGGATGGTCCGGACCCATGTGACATTTGCCGCAATTTTCGGGGGAGCGGGCTAGCTTTGCCTGGAAAGAGTGGCGAGAGTGGCACGCATGGCACGACCCAGCCGAACCGTCAGGATTAAGCCTGCCCATACCGCTATTTGGCCATGTTGACGGGTCGACTTTCGGTTTCGATTCTCTGCCCACAGTGATGATTTTACCGTTATCGTCCCTTTCAAATTTGATCACACTGCCATGACACTGCCAGCAGCCGTTGATCGCATCCGCCTTGTTTTCGGGAGTCCCCGCGACTTTCTCAGCCAGAACATTATCGAGACTCGCTAGAATCTCGCCGGCCCTCGCATGATGACTTCTTCTGAACTCTTCATACTCCTGATCGTGGCAGTTGGAGCAGTCACGTGGAGTTACCAGTGCAGTCACGTATTCGCCTTCATGAAGCCACCCGTCAATATCGCCCTTCTCGGCCTGATGGCAGTCGATGCAGCCAATATCATTCTCCGCATGAAGTGAATTTTCCCATTCCATAACCAGTGCGGGCGAGTTTATACGATGGCAATCGACACAGCCTGGATTTTCCTCCAAAGTCTGTGCTCGAAGATTTTGGCCTGCGAATGAAGACAGAGCAAGAAGGACAAAGGCGCACAGCACACTGATTCTAATTTGATTTGACATCTTACCTCCCTACCTATTTCCCTGCTATTTTATCTTGTACATCATATAAATGAAGCTTGAGATATTCCAACTATTGCTTGCGGCACAGACTTTGATTAATATGATCTAAGGTATTTTGCTGATGGCAGTCAACAAGAAAACCTAATAACTCACTCTTGGAAAACATACTATCTTCAATCCTTGACATTCCGATCAAATGTTAGACTAACTCTGTAATGCTGAATCCACAAATATTATTGCACTGAACCGCCTTGTGATGTAGTTTGTAAAAGTGCAGACGATACAATTGGAGGATAAACATGCTTCGACGAACTGCGTTGCTTCTGGTTCTGATAACAATTTCGATCAGCTCGAGAACTCATGCACAATCGAAAGATAATTCTCCCGAATGGAAAGCACTGCAGTTTCTCATCGGGCAGTGGGAAGGTGTCGAGTACGGGAAGTCCGACACCGGCACAGGCGTTCGCAGCTATAGTCCGGTCCTTGATCAAAGATTTCTATACGTGCGAAATGTATCCAGGATGGGCTCCGAGAAGGACTCGCTCGGTGAGGGCAAAGAAGACTGGAGTTTTTTCAGTTGGGACAAGTACCGCGAGAAAGTGATCTTCCGGCAGTTCCAGGAACAGGGGTTTGTCTATTACTATGTGCTTGATAGTATGTCTGCCGATCGCAAGACGATGACGTTCACAACCGAGCGAATCGAGAATGTGCCGAATGGTTGGGTGGCGCGCACTACATTCATATTCAACGACAACGATCATTTCACCGAGATATTCGAACTCTCTCCCGCGATGATGTCATTCGACAAGTATCTGGAGAAGTACTGGACGAGGAAGAAACTTGAGGGGGATAACGTTACAAATTGATTTGCAGCCATCAGGAGCCCCAATCTGTTCTATGGGAAGAAGCACACAGTTTGATTGAGCATGAAGGACTCGACAAAATTAGCATTGAAACGTCTATCATTCAGTTGTATGTTTTTGTCGCATGCGCCAGCACGCGATGATTCACTGAGGTGGGCTAGGAACTGTTCTTGGTATCGAAAGGAATGCTTGCTATGAAACGACTATATTGCAGAATGATCGGCCTTATTCTGGGACTGACCGGTATATCGTGCGATAACGGAAACGGACCGGGACCGCAACCGGAATACGGCATGCCTTACGCAAAGTACGTGCTGGACGGTACGGTTGTGAATGCCGAAACCGAAGAACCGGTCGAAGGAATCAGGGTTAAATTCCCCTCGGATGCTTCAGATTACGATTCCAGCAGCATGACTTTTTCCGACGAAAATGGCGACTGGTCAATCACGAAGCAAATCTATCCTTGTGGGGCCGATGGAAGTTCCGAGTGTGATGTTTCAGCGCAGGATGTTGACGGTGATGAAAACGGGGGGACATTCGAGGAAAAACAAATTGATCTGAGTCTGACCCAGACAAAGCCGGCATCCGGCACCTGGGATAAGGGGACCTTTGAACAACACGACGTCAGAATTGAACTGACTGAAGAAGAATAGCTGGCCGATCGCCGCAAGGAGGACCATGGTGAGCATCGGTTCATTTGTGAATCAGAAATTGCTATCCGCATATAGAAATGCAACCGCGAATCTGCATGATCTGCGCTATATCTTCTTTGAACTTACTCACAGGTGCAATCTATCGTGTCTGCACTGTGGAAGCGACTGTGTACGAGAAACGAACGTGCCTGATCTGCCCGCTGATGATGTGCTACGGGTTCTGAGAGAAATAAAGTTGAAATACAATCCTCACGAAATCTCAGTCGTACTATCGGGCGGAGAACCGGTCTGCTATCCGGGAGTCTTCGATCTCGGACGGAAGATTGTCGACATGGAGTTTCCGTGGGGAATGGTGACGAATGGATATGCATGGACTAAGGACGCTATCAGTGCCGCCAAGACCTCCCGGATGCATTCTATAACTGTTAGCCTCGACGGTCTCGCACCTGAGCACAACTGGCTTAGAGGTCGGAGTAACTCCTTTGAGAGAGCTGTCAATACGATCAAGATGCTTGTTGATGATCCGTTCTATCAAGCGATGGATGTTGTGACGTGTATCAACAAGAGAAACCTGGGAGCGATTGATGAGACATATCAATTAATCAAAGATCTGGGAGTCAAGCAATGGAGGTTGTTCACCATCTCTCCGATCGGTCGTGCGCTTGATCATTCCGAGCTGTTCCTCGATGCCGGCGAGTTCAGACATCTCCTTGGAAAGATCGCAGACTACAGAACTCGAAATGAAATCGGAGTCACGTACTCAGAATCAGGCTATCTCGGTACAGAAGTCGAAAAAGGGGTGAGAGATCAGTGCAGTTTCTGTCAGGCCGGTATCAGCGTAGCAGGAGTAATGCTCAATGGGGATATACTTGCCTGCCCCAATATCGACCGTAGATTCGGGCAGGGTAATATCGGTAGAGATTCGTTTATTGATGTATGGGAAAACGGATTTGCTGTCTTCAGAGACAGATCCTGGATGAAAACGGGGCAATGCAGGGAATGTTCTGAGTGGAGTCTTTGCCGGGGAAACAGCTTTCACCTGTGGGATATTGAGAATAAGAAGACCAGGGTATGTCACTACAAATTGCTGAATGAAGCCCCCCGCAGTGTCAATCGAACAGCGCAATGATCTTATCTCCCTTTAGGTTATAACGTCGATATCCGCTCGCATGCACAACACACCTCACCTCATCACGAACAGGTAACATGACCGCTGATTTAGGACTTGAATTGGCGGAGCACCGCAGTTACCTTCTTACCGTATGAATATTCTGCAACTTAGGGTGTATATTCTCAGTTAGCAAAGTGTGAAACATCCGAAAGGGAATCTGATCGAATTGAATGATACGCTACGTCCGACATTAGAGAAATTAGTAAGGCTATTCGCAACGTCAGAAATATCAAGCTTAATTATGAACTCGATGTGGGAAGGAGTTTTTGCATGGCGACCAAAATCATGCTGAGGAGACAGCCTATCTCAGTGATCGCGCTCTTTGCGGCAATGCTGATACTGTCACTAAGCGTTCAGGCATCGACTGTGCCTGACGAGACGATGAAGCTGATCAACAAAGCGGGAGGATTGGAGGAGTATCCGGATGCGGATGCTCTTATCATTCTATCCGAGGCTGACATCGAATTCAACGGGGATGGCACGGGTCTGACGTGGGTTTATGAACTCAGAAAGATCCTGACCGAAGCGGGTATTGATCGTTATGGAGAGGAGCATCTGTTTTACTACAAAGTATATGATGATGTCCGCGTCGCCACCGCCCGCGTGATCAAGCAGGATGGCAGCGTCGTGGATGTCGCTGAGGATGAAATCAAAGACATCTCGGCTGCACCTCTCGAATTTATGAATATCTACGATCCCGATGCGAAAGACAAAGTAATAGCATTCAAGAACCTTGAGATCGGCGATTGCATCGAGATCCATTACCTCGATAGCCTCTTTCACGCTCCGATGGAAGGCCAATTCGATGGCGGTGACATTTTCCAGCAGACTGTTCCTATCCTTAAGAAGGTGATGACTGTAATAGGTCCCGCAAGCAAGCCACTGAAGTATATCGTGAAGAATGGCGAAGTCGATTTCAAGAAAACAGAGAAGGGTGACAAGATAGAATACGTCTGGTCGGTCGAAAACATGCCTAAGATTGTCACCGAGCCGGCGATGCCGTCGTTCACGGAGATCGCCCCAACAGTGATATTTACTACAATCGACTCGTGGGAGGACATAAGTCGCTGGTGGAACGAGATTGCCGAGTCGAAACTCGCGATGAACGACGCGCTTCGAGCCGAAGTCGCCGTGCTCACAGCGGATGCGACAACTCGTGACGAGAGGGTCGATGCTATCTATCATTTCGTAGCTCAAAAAGTGCGCTATATGGGACTCGGCACAGGAAAGAAGAAAGGTTTCGAACCGAAACCGGTAGTCGAAACATACGAGACCAAGTACGGAGTTTGCCGCGATGTTGCCGCACTGATGGTGGCAATGCTGCGCGAGGCAGATGTCGATTGTGATATCGTGCTGACCAGTATGGGTAGCGAAGTCTTCTACGATCTGCCATATATAGGCTTTAATCACGCGATTGTAGCTATCAGGAATGACGATGGCACTTACACCTACGCCGACCCGACAGTGGAAAACTCAGTCGACTGGCTCCCCTCTTTGGAGGCGGAACAACAGGTGCTGCGATGCAATGCCACCGGGTCGGGTCTCGCCGATACACCCTACTCTCCTCCTGAAGAGAATATGGGTACAATTCAGGCGACTTCCAAGCTCTCTGAATCGGGGTTGTTTACATCGGATGTTACTTTTGTCATGGATGGATTCTATGATATGGCGATGCGCGGCTTCCTCAAGAGAATTCCGTCAGCCCAGCTTCAGATGATCTTCGGCTACCTCATCCAGGATATCTATCCCGGTACAATGCTGACTAATTTCAGCACCAGCGACCCGGAGGACCTGACAACGCCGCTGCAATTGAACTTCAGCTACCAGATTCCGGATTATCGGCTTGAAGCTAATGCGTTCATGCTGGTGAAGGCGCCGATCTCACTCGGAGTATTCGAACTGATTTCAAGGTCGGTCTTTTCGTCCGCTTCTCTGCCTGAGAGAAAGTACCCATGGAATCTCGGCTTCACGTTTGGTGCGACTGAGGAGGAGACCATAACACTTCCAGCGGGATACAAGCTCAAAGCGGTACCAGATGCTGTCGTGAAAGACTTCGGTCCAATCGAATACAGGATGACATACACATCGGACCTCCCGGCTGATCTCGATCAGGGTGGCACCCAGGTGACCTACCGCAAGCAACTATTGTTGAAATCCAAGAAGATGTCGCCTGAGGAATACAAAAAGCTCAAGGAAGTATTGCAGGCGAGGTCGAAGTCTTCCCGCGGAGATATTATCATGGTCAAAGAGAATGAGGGTTAGTTGGAATAGCTGAGCGCAGACGTTTTGAAGGAGTTTTGATATGAGAAAAGCGGTTTTGATGATTTGGTTGGCGGCGTTCATAGCTGTGATGACAGCTGGAGTCTTGTATTCAAAAGAGTATACTGTCGAAGATGTCGCTGAGATGATTGCTAATGCGCCTGGTCCGGAAATGTTCCCGCAGGCAGGTGCAGCAATTCTGTTGCAGCAGACCACAGTCCGTTTCGAAAAGGACTACAGCGCGGTTGCGGACGAACATCTCGTCGTAAAGATTCTTCAGGATCGAGGAAAGAACACGTTCGGTGATGTCAAACGTCGCTATGACAGTGAGTCCGACAGCCTTGTGGTCATCATGGCAGTGACTCATCTTGCCGATGGTACGGTCATCGAAGTCGATCCGAAGGCGATCAACGACATAACGCCGGCATTTCTCGCGAATGCCACAGTCTATTCGAATATAATGCAGAAGGTCGTCTCTTTTTCCGGAATCGCTCCCGGTGTTACGATCGAATTGAAACTGAGGCGATTTTCCAAAGCTCCCGAGGAGGATGAAGAGATCTTCATCTGGGGTACAGGGGAGTTTCAGGGCGAGGAACCAATACTGCACAAGGAGATGTCTCTGACGGCTCCTTCGGAGAAGCCTATTACCTACAAAGTCCAGAATGAAGGCATCGGCTACGAGACATCAGAGGCCGATGGGTTTGTAACGCACAGATGGTACGAGGATAACTCTCCTCAGATCATCCCTGAACCGTTCATGCCCGACTATTCCAAAATCGCGCCCCGCTTGATCTATACCAGTGCAACCAGTTGGGAGCAGGTAGGCAACTGGGTGTCGGAGAAGTTTTTCTCCCATGTGGAGAAAGGTGGGAAGATCGAGAAGAAGGCAAAAGAGCTGACAACAAAGCTCTCCGCGCCTGACGAGAAGATCAGTGCGCTGGCTTTGTACGTTATCAACGATATTCGCGACATCGGTGAATCGTCACTGCCGCTCGGCATTGCCGGCTATGAGCCAAACGATGCGGAGGACGTTCTGACCAATAAATATGGTGATTGGCGCGACAAGGCGGTACTCCTCGTGTCGCTTCTCGAATCTGCCGGTATCGAAAGCTACCCAGTCTTTGTTCAAAGAAATTCAGCGGTCCTGGCTGAAGATCAGCCGTCTCTCAAGCAGTTCAATTCGATTTACGTGTACGTCCCGAGTTATAATGGACAGCCACTGTGGATCAATCCATTCGCAGATCATTGCTATTTCGGCTACTTTCCGTTCGGTCAGGGTTCGAAAGTTCTGATGGTCAGAAGAGATGGTTCAGAAATTGTTGCCATGAAAGATACCAAGGCTGAGGACAATATAGCCCACAGCAATATCGAACTGCATCTCAGATCGAATGGCGATGTCGATGGCAACGTAGCCTGCCAACTGGAGGGGTACTTCGATTGGCAAGCTCGTTCGCGTTTAAAAGACGAGACGCCTACGAAAGTCGATCAGTATTTTCAATCTACCGTGAATGCAGTCGGCGAGGGGAGCCGGAGTGTGGAATTCAAGACTACCGATCTTGACAATCTTCTCGAACCGGTGAGTGTGGTGCAGACATTTTCCACTCCTGAGCTCGGCGTTGTCGAGGGGGATATGATGATCTTCCATCCGCCAGCGATTCCGTATGACTTCGCCATTGCACCGGTTGCCACCGGGGAGGCGATGCGATTCTATGACTATGTTCTGGACTGCCAGATGAAAGTCAGGACCGAAGGTTCGATCTATCTGCCTGAAGGATACAAGACGGTCTATACTCCGGAGCCATTCGGCGTAGAGAATGAATTCGGCAAGTGGTCTACCGAATATACTGTCGATGAGCAGAGCAATGCGATTCACTATGTTTCGGAGGCTACGCTGGTAGATATCGAAATGGACGCCGATGAGTATATGTTGTTCAAGGAATCATTCGACAATTTCAGCAAACCGAAAAACAGTTTGATTCTTCTCGAGAAGAAGTAGATCGACAGTCATCGTTGACAATTTGTGAGAGCGGGCAGGAAGGGATTCCTGCCCGCGTGTTATTGCGCCGTTAGGAATCCGTTCCTGACGGTTCTTTTTTGAATGCGTGCAGGAAGAGGTTCCCGGCCGCGTGTTTTATGCCAGCGTTGCCATCGCTCCAGCCAATCCAACCGAGAAACGATTTCTCTTTGTCAATTCGATTGGCTCGATTATGTTCTCACTTGAGATTAGAGCGAGCGGAATTTGGGCGCGGCAGATCCTTCGGGACTCAGGAGGCCTGTCCGCATCTGCCCGACCTTAGCCTGTGCTGCAGGGAAAACATGCTGACTCGTCTATTGCTTCTCTTCACTGTAACAATCTGGGGCTGGTCATTCGTCGCGGCCAAGATATGCCTCGATTATCTGACACCTGTGGAATTGCTCGGACTCAGGCTGCTTGTCGGTTTGCCCATTCTACTCATCATTATTCTCGTCAAGGGAATCAGTTTCAAATTCGATAAACCGTTGAGATTACGAATGCTTGCGGGTTCGGCAATTCTCACCGTTCATTTCCTCCTGCAAGTCACCGGTTTGAAATACACCTCCGCGACCAACACCGGTTGGATAATCGCCATAATCCCGCTGGTGCTCGTAGTATTGTCCTGCATCTTCCTGAAGGAGAAAATCGGTCGCAGGGAGATCTTCGGAATAGCCGTCGCCACAATCGGGATTGTTTTGCTCATATCAAGAGGTGATATCTCGAGTATTGGTGGCTGGCTGTCAAGCTACGGCGATTGGCTGATACTCGCCTCCGCGCACACCTGGGCTATCTACACCGTCATCACTCGAGATATTTCGCGCGCACGTCCGCCGCTGATTGTGACATTTGTGCTGATGGTACCGGCATTGTTCGTGACACTGATCTATATGGCGTTCACATCCGACTGGAACAGGATTGTTGCGGTGCCGGCGAAACCGCTGGTTGCCTTGTTGTTTCTCGGAGTAATAGCGCTGGCGTTAGCCCACTGGTTTTGGCAAGAGGGCATATCGACAATCGGCGCCTATAAATCGGGCACATTCCTCTATCTCGAACCGATCGCCACAACCTGCTTAGCGGTTCCGCTGCTCAATGAATCATTCGGAATATACACTGCTGTCGGAGGCATCCTCGTTCTCGCCGGTGTTTACTGGGCGCAGAGGAGGCAGCGGCATTCCGTTGAAAGGGACTGTTGAAGAAGTCTCGTGTAACACAAAGGCCGTCATCGCGAGGAGCGAAGCGACGTGGCGATCTTATACCTCCGCGCTGTCAGGAATCCTTTCCTGACAGCTCTGTCTATCGGGCAAAAGGGGTTCCTGCCCGCGCAAGAACCCCAAATATCAGCAACTATGAGATCGACTATTTGCGCTTGGTGTATGTAGCTTCTGAGACTTTGAAAAATGTCGCGCCGTCATCCATCGAAGTCTCCATCATCCACTTGAAACTCGTATCGGTCTCGTCAAATGTGGTGATGCGTGTAATCATCGACTGGCCCTGGTAGATGTCTTCGCCTTCCACGACAGTCTTACCGTCTATCGTTTTGCCGGTATAATAGGATATCCGCGCGCCCGTGTCGTCGGTCCAGACAGTCTGCCACATGCCGGTTTCGCGATCGAAACACTGCAGCATCATTCCGGTGAAAGGCATGCCCATCATCTGGCTGGTGAACTCTTCCATCATCGCCGCACCATTGCAGGCATACCTGAAAACCGCTGTGGCCGTCTCGTCGATCCACACCGTGTCTGTCGGGTCCCACTTCGAGGACATAGCCACATCCCATGTCCCTTCCAGATGCGCCAGTTCTTTCATCTCATCAGGCGGTCCCATCGGCGGCATTTCCTGCTCGCCACTCATCTCGCCCTCTTGCGCGACGGCAACCGCGAACATGAGGCAGAGCGCCATCATCGACAGAAACAGTAGATTGATTCTCCTCATTTCTTCCTCCGAATTATCAGTTTTGTGTGGTCAATTGCTTCGAAGCTATTCAAAAATGTAAATACAGGTCCGAAAAGTCAACGACTATTTAGCCCAGGCGATGCTAAGTTTTTGTTATTGCAGTACTTAGAGCGACGTCTTATTGCAGATAGAGATTGCTCAATGTGTGCAACGGTTGCATTGGAAGATAGATGCTTTTTCCTTGCTCGCCATGTCTATGCCAATCATATTTCGCTCATAGTGAGGCAGGGGCAGATGAGGACAGGCCTCCTGAGTCTCGAAGGATCTGACGCTGAGGCGAATGCTGCCTATGCACGAGGATGCACACCGACACTACGGAAACTTCAGAGGATACACCCGGGATGGCTCCGCAAATTACACACGATAATTCCAACAAAGGCAATCATCGTGATGCCCATCAGAAGTGGCTTCGATACTGCACCATTGAGGGAGCATTCGCTAACGTTTTCATAACCTATACTGGCGGTGCATTCATCACAGGGTTGGCGCTTCTGCTCGGCGCCAATGATTTTCAGATAGGAATACTCGCAGCTATCCCATTTCTGTCTCATCTGTCGCAGCTTTCATCCACATATATTGCCAGCCTGTTCAAGGGTCGCAAGAGAGCGGTTGTTGCGTTGTCCGCAATCGGTAGACAAATCTGGTGGATTGTTCCGTTCATTCTGCTGGCGGATTTCGAGTGGCGACTCGAGGCGATGCTGCTCGTTGTCCTGCTTTCGAATGTTTGCATTATGGCGGTCACTCCTTCGTGGATGGCCTGGATAGCTGATATCGTTCCGGATAGGTTACGGGGCAGATATTTCGGAATGAGGAACACCGCATTGGCGATCTCGACAGCGATAACCGCCCTTGCCGGTGGTGTGATACTCGATCTTGCACGCTCACATAATCATGAAAGCCTCGGTTTCGCCATAATCATCGCACTCTCCTGCCTGTTTGCAGGCGTTGCCCTTGTGATACTGCGGAAGATTCCTGATCCACATCGTGGCGATCCACCGAGTCTTTTTTCATGGCCCGGTATGCTGGAGCCGCTGAAGAATCGTTCATTCCGACGGCTTCTGTTCGTGTTTTTCGCATGGAATTTCTCTATCGGCATCTCGGCACCCTTTTTCGCTCCGCACATGCTTTCCAACCTGGGGATGAGTTTCACGCTTATCTCACTCTATTCGGTCGCTGCGGTTGTGGCTGCCATTCTTCTTAACAGGCCGTGGGGAGCGCTGATTGATAGATTCGGCTCAAAACCTGTGGCGGCCTTCTGCGCATTCGGGATTGCGTTTATCCCGCTCGTCTGGCTCTTTCCTCGGCGCGGTTTCCTGATAATACTGGCATTCGAGGCCCTCTATACAGGAGCGCTCTGGACAGGTTTCAATCTCGCCGCATTCAACATCCCCTTAGCGAATAGTCCGAAACAAAACCGCTCTTCTTACCTCGCTCTGTTCAACGTCGCAACCGGGCTTGCGTTCTTCGCGGCGTCGACCATTGGTGGCATTCTTACCGAGTCATGGAGCGGCATTGCCTGGAAAGCAGGTCCGCAGACCATTGTCAATTATCACATCATTTTTGTCGTCTCAGCCGTGCTTCGATTGATCTCAGCCGGTCTGATCACAACGTTCCATGAGGCTAAAGAGAAGAGCGTCCCGATCATGATGCAGTTTATGGGATACGCCATGCTCAAGAGACTCTCTGTCGGACGACAGTTGCTGTCGTGGTCGCCGAAACGGCATGAGGAGTGAAGCCGGAAGATGCTTCAAGTTAGCTTGACAACAGCGGTTGTCCTATGTATATGTCTGAATGGTCTGGATGGGTTTCATTGTCTCGCTCGCAGCTATTCTGGTAATATCCCGGAAAAACCTCGCGCTGGCTCTCATATCGGGAGCAATCATACTCGGACTCTTCACTCTGTCGTTAGATTCGCTTCTTGATCGCATCTTCTATACAATTACCGACTCCTCCATCATGCTGCTCGCCCTCGCGATGGGAGTGATCCCGATGATTGGCGGAACGATGAAAGAGAGCGGACAGATCGACAGTCTTGTCAGCAATGTCAGAATCAGCAAGAGATACATGCTGCCCTTTTCGGCTGCGCTGATGGGACTTCTGCCGATGCCGGGCGGAGCGCTACTGTCTGCGCCGATTATCGAGAAGGCGGGCGAGGGAGTCGCTGACGATCTCAAGGCGGCAATCAACAACTGGTTCCGCCATCTATTCATCATGATGTATCCGCTCAGTCCGGCGCTGATTGCCTCTGCCAAAATATGCGATCTCGATCTCTATGTCACCGTGATCTATCTGATTCCGGGTGCTCTATTGGCGGCGCTGATCGGATATGTGTTCTACCTGAGGAAAGTGCACGGCAAACTGAAGCACGATGACATCTTCTCGTGGAAAGAGCTCTCGATTCCGCTCATTGTCATTCTGAGTGCACCAATTCTCGATTTCAGTCTCAAAAGAATCCTTTCGATCGGCAGCTTAGCAACATTGATCGGCGTTGTTACCGGGCTGGTTCTTTCGATTGCTCTGAGCAGACGGCGACTTGATCTGAAGCACATTGCAGCCAAAATGAAACCGTGGAATTTTTCGTTGATCCTTGTCGGTATGTTTCTCTATCTGTATGTTTTTCAGGAATCCGATGCGAGCAATCTGATTGCCGGGATTTCGCTTCCCCCGCTCACGCTGGCGATAGTGGCTGGCTTCGTGCTGGGATTGCTGACAGGCAGAGTCCAACTTCCGGGATCGATAGTCTATCCGGTGTATCTTGCCGCGACCGGCGGCATTACCCCCATCTTGTTCGCGCTCATCTATGTTGCGATATTCTTCGGATACATTATTTCGCCGGTTCATCCCTGTCTTGTTGTGACATGCGAATATTTCCACGTCCCGATCAAGAGAATGATCAACAGGCTTGCCGTGCCGACTGCGATTGTGATGGGCATCGTAATATTCTTGTCCATTCTCGTGATGTAAACTGGATTTAAGGGCTTGTTGAGCAACCCCGAGAATCGTCATCTCTGAGAGCGCGTTGTCAAGGGCTATTATTCGACGTATTGTTTCGCGCTGTCAGGAATCCTTTCCTGCACGATTTATTCAGCTGTCAGGAAGGGGTTCCTGACAGCGCAGGAAGTAAGTGGTTATTTTCGTGCTACTACATCTTCGTCTCGAACGCTGCTTCCCGCGAGCTTCTGCGTCTCTTCGCGTTCAGCCTTCAGATTGCGCGCAATCGACGCGTAGGCATTGTGATTGTGGATCGACTCGATGTTGTCCGACTCCACACTGAACCAGTCGATGCGGGAGTCTTTCGAAAGCACGTCGGTAATTCCGCGAACGATATCTTCTACAAAGACAGGATTGTTGTACGCTTTCTCAGTAACAAACTTCTCATCTTCGCGCTTCAATAGAGAATACACCTCGCATGATGCTTGCTCTTCAACGACATCGATTAGTTCCTCAAGCCAGATAAATTTCGATGTCATAACGGAAACGGTAACGATCGATCGCTGATTGTGAGCGCCGTAATCGGAAATCTCTTTCGAGCATGGGCAGAGCGATGTCACAGGAACTCTGACTGTCAATGTGATCGAGACCTTGCGATTCCCGTTTCCGGCGGCTGAGATGGTGCAAAAATAGTCTATCATTCCGGGTGCTTTCGACACGGGCGCCTTCTTCTCGATGAAATAGGGAAAAGTCAGTTCCAGATGCGCTTTGACAGCGTTAAGATTCGTGCGTGCAGTCGCAAGTATTTCATCCATGCGGGATATCTCGAACGATTCGCGATAGTCGTTGAGAATCTCGACAAACCTGCTCATGTGAGTACCCTTGAATTGATGCGGCAGATCGACATAGAAGTTCACATCTGCCACAGTATGCTGAGTACCGTGTGCGCGATCCTGCACCACGACCGGCAGTCTGAGGTCTTTGATGCCGACCTTGTCTATATGGATGTTGCGTTCATCCGGCATGTTCTGTATATCTTTCAATTCTTCCTCCAGTCTATCTGCATACTTCTGCGCGGTTGTTCTCCGATTCCCAAAGAACGACGCGTGAGAGCAACCCCTTGCCGATCCGACTATCAAGTATCTCGAATATCTTCACTGCGAGATTCTCCGTGGTCGGAATGACATTCCTCATGAAATCAACATCTGTATTGAGATTCTTGTGGTCGACCTTCGAAATAACCTCTTCTTCTATGATCTGCTTTATCTCCTTCAGATTGACAACCATTCCGGTTTCTGCATTTACGGGGCCGGTCACCTGCACTTCAAGACGATAATTGTGACCATGCCCGCTTGCGTTTGCGCAGGCTCCGAATATCTCACGATTCTTCTGTTCGTCGAACTTCGGATTATGCAGCCGGTGCCCGGCAGAAAATGTCACCCGTCTCGTTACTGTCACGTTCAATTTGCGATCCTCAGAATACTCTATCTGTTTCAGATTCGAATTCGCGAACCCTTCAGTCTAAACCTATATCTGCGAATTAGCAACAGGGAAACGAGGAAAATGTTCATAACCGTCGAAATGAAGATGAGCGAATACTCAGGTTTGTTCACAATTGAAAAGACGATAATCACAAATATATGCGTGCCAAAGCATAACGCCGATTGAGGAACCATGAGTAGCCTGTCTCCATACCAATTGCGTTCTGATGCTCCGGAGCCCTTCAGCATCGACTTGTCGATTGCAGCTACCAGGCGATCCTGCCAGCTATAGATGATGAGATAGCAGAAGCGCAGGAATGACACCAGTAGTTTTCCCGCCACACTCCGTGCCGTACCATTCAAATCGTCGCGTGTGGTCTCGTTTCTTCGAGACAGCAGCCTGTCGACTCCGTGGATCTCCAGATAAGCAAGCTGATAGTAGTTGAAAAATGAACACTGGATAAACACCGACAATATCGTGGCGACTCCCCAAAGCATGTATGCATCAGATCCGGACCGACTCGCTGAGAACACAATTGCTATTATCACGAGAGCGAGTGAGAAAAAATCTCCAACTGAGTCAAGGTACCGCCCGATCAAATGTCCGCGTCCGGTCAATCGGGCGAGAGAGCCGTCGCACGCATCGAAGATGTCTTTGAAATGCAACGCGATTGCCGCGAGAATGTATCTTGAATCGTAAAACAGAATCGCCGCAACGACACCGCATGCTATCGAGAAGATTGTCACAACTTCATGTGGAACCCGCAGTTTGTAGAGGATCTTGACGACTGACCTGTAGTAGAATATCCAGAGACTCGAGATGTTCAGGTATCTGTGTTCGGGCGGAAGCTTCTCTGCTTTCTCCCAATCGATCATTACATCTGCCCAGGTCCCGGTAGCAGGATGTTCTGTCCGGTCAGTGGAGCAGAGTCCTCAGATGCAAGATAGAGAATCTTTTCTGCAACTTCATCCGCTGAGAGTTCGGCCTCGGTACCCGGTGGGACTGCCTCGCGGAACATCTTTGTGTCGACTCCGGACAGCGAAACCTGATTTACGCGAATATTATGATGTTTGTTCTCGAGAGCGAGAATTTCGGTCAATCCCCAGAGAGCATATTTCGTGATGTTGTACGCTCCAAATCCCGGGAATTTCTCGACACCGACACATCCGGAATATGATGAGACGTTGACAATGGTGCCACCAATCGCCGGGTCAACCGAAGCGATCATCTTCTGTGCGAGGTAACACGGTGCCAGAAGATTCGTCCGCAGCATGGTCTCCAGCCTGTCTATTGGATACTCTGCCATAAGGCCGGAGTCGAATAGTGCCGCATTGTTTATCAGGATGTCAACTCGTGGAAACTGCTCTGCGATATTCTCGAATAGTAGATCGACCTCACTCACTTTTGATACATCCACCATCATTGCGAGCTCGTTATTACCCCTCTCAGCACAGAGAACCGCTGTCGCTTCGAGTTCACTCTTGGTGCGGGATATAATGACTACACTCGCTCCTTGATCGGCGAAGAGTACCGCGGTCGCCTTCCCGATGCCTCTCCCGGCTCCTGTGATTAGAGCCGTTTTTCCGGCTAATTTACCTGCAATCATATCTTCCTGAGTCCTTTCTTATAGTGCTGTCACACCAAGGGCTGATGCGCTCACAACTCTGTCAAGTTATGGTCATTACCGCGAGTTGACAAGTACTTTGGTTGATATTTCTGGCTAGAATAGGAGTATTCAAGTATTGCATTTTCCCGTTGGTTTTATTCTTGACGATTCGCATGCAATATCGTAAGAATTGACCGCAAGTGTAGCTTGCTCTGACGAGCGTGTTAGCAAGTGGCGGAGTTGTCGGAAGTCGTCATCGCGAGGAGCGAAGCGACGTGGCAATCTCGATGTCAATCATGCTATCGGGAAAGGTGGAGATTGCCACGCTGCGCTCGCAATAACGGTTTCAAGGGCTCTTCAACAAGCTCTGAAGTGTGGATCGGATGGGTGTTATTTTATGGATCTTGAGTTCTTATCGAGACTGCAGTTTGGCATCACAATCGCATTCCACTACATATTCCCCCCGCTGAGTATCGGCCTCGGCGTGATCCTTGTCATCATGGAGGGGATTGCTCTCAAGACCGGCAAACCACTCTACGAGCAGATGACCCGCTTCTGGGTCAAAATATTTGGCCTGATATTCGCTCTCGGCGTTGCCACCGGAATCGTGATGGAGTTCCAATTCGGCATGAACTGGGCCTCCTATTCACGCTATGTCGGTGATGTATTCGGGAGCGCATTGGCTGCCGAGGGCATATTCGCGTTTTTCCTGGAATCCGGATTCCTCGCGATACTCCTTTTCGGCTGGGACAAGGTTAAGCCGAGGACACATTTCATTTCGACACTCCTGGTAGCATTGGGAGCGCACATGTCCGCGATCTGGATTGTTGTCGCGAATTCATGGCAGCAGACTCCGGCAGGTCACCACATTGTGAATTCCGGCGATTCAATGCGAGCGGAGATTGTCGACTTCTGGCAGGTAGTCTTCAATCCGTCATTTCTTGACAGGGTTAGCCACGTCTACATGGGTGCATGGCAGGCGGGGGCGTTCTTTGTCCTCAGTGTAAGTGCATTCTATCTATTGAAGAAGAAGCACACTGAATTTGCCAAGGCCTCGATCAAGATTGCGGTAGTCGTAGCGCTATTCGCATCGGTGATGCAACTTGTTACCGGGCATTCAAGCGCCATCACAGTCTCCGAAACTCAGCCCGCGAAACTGGCTGCATTCGAGGGGCACTATCCGGCAAGTGCACCAGCCGGGGCATATCTGTTCGGTTGGGTCGATGACGATAATGAGACTGTCAGCGGCATAGCAATTCCGGGGCTGCTGAGTTTTCTGGTAAATGGCGACGCCGATGAACCTGTTACCGGATTGAAAGCGTTTCCGCCGGAAGACAGGCCGCCGGTTAACCTTGTTTTCCAGAGTTATCACGTGATGGTCTCGATTGGGATGCTGCTGATACTTATCGCACTTCTCGGTGCGATCTGGCTCTGGAGCGGGAGCCTCTTCAGACGAAAGTGGCTGCTCTGGGTGTTCGTCTTCTCGGTGTTCCTTCCGCAGTTGGCTAATCAGCTTGGATGGTTCACAGCCGAAGTCGGGAGGCAGCCGTGGATTGTCTACGGTCTCCTGCGAACATCGGAGGGGCTCTCGAAGAGCGTCGGTTCCGGCCAGGTTACTCTGTCTCTCGTGATGTTTTCTTTGATCTATATGTTACTGTTCGCGCTATTCTTCTATCTTCTAAATGAGAAAATCCAGCACGGCCCAGAGACAGTTGATGGGAACGATGGGAGGCACCTGGCATGAACTTCAGCCTCGATCTCAATACTATCTGGTTTATGCTGGTGGGTGTTCTTTTCACCGGCTATGCCATCCTTGATGGTTTCGATCTCGGCGTCGGCGCGCTGCATCTCTTCACCAAAACAGACACTGAGCGCCGCATTATGATAAATTCAATCGGCCCCGTGTGGGACGGCAACGAGGTCTGGCTGGTCACCGGTGGCGGTGCATTATTCGCGGCGTTCCCTGAAGTCTACGCAACATCGTTTTCAGGATTCTATGTTGCAATGATGCTGCTTCTGTTCGGATTGATCTTTCGCGCGGTAGCTATCGATTTCCGAAGCAAGCAGCCGATGAAATGGTGGCGGCAGTTCTGGGACATCAGTTTCAGCGTCAGCAGCATCATGTCTGGTCTGCTTATCGGTGTCGCACTCGGCAATATTGCCTGGGGGATTTCTCTCGATGTAGGACATGAGTACATCGGATCATTCTGGGACCTTCTGAATCCATACGCGGTTCTCGTCGGCGTCACTACCGTCGCGCTTTTCATGATGCATGGCGCAATCTATGCCGTGATGAAAACAGAGGGTGATCTGCATGCGAAGATTCGCGGATGGGTGAATCGCACGATCATAGTGTTCATTATATGCTATGCACTAACGACCATAGCTACTCTGATCTATCTTCCGCACATGCTGGCGCATATGAGGAATTTTCCCGTCTGGTTCATTCTGCCTATTCTGAATGCACTTGCGATAGCGAATATCCCTCGCGAAATACATCATGGCAGAGATTTTCGTGCGTTTCTGTCGTCGTGCGCTTCGATGGCTGCTCTGCTGGCATTGTTCGGTCTCGGTCTGTTTCCGAACCTGATTCTCTCTAGCCCGGATGGCGCCAATAGCCTGAACATTTACAATGCAGCATCCTCCGCCAAGACTCTCAAGATCATGCTGATAATGGCCCTGATGGGTATGCCGCTTGTTATTGCCTACACGGTCAGCATCTACTGGATCTTCCGGGGAAAAGTCAAAATCACCGAGACGAGTTATTAGGTCTGCAAATCCAGCTTGGGGATTGACACTCAGAGGCGTGTTCACCAGAATGATTTGTCCAATTCAAACATGAGGACTAACAAGGATACAAGTGTTGACAAATCTCCCCCAATTCATATATTCGATATATGTCGAATAATCGAAATGATGATATTGAGCGTTTCGCAAGGCTTTTCAAGGCTCTTTCCAATCCAAACCGTCTCAATATATTCTCTCAACTGGCATCCTGCTGTGACTCAGAGCAACATTCCTGCACTGAAGACGAGGTGAGCGCTTGTGTTGGTGAACTTGGCGCTGACCTGCAAATCTCGCCATCTACCGTTTCCCATCACATTAAGGAGCTGCACATGGCTGGCTTGATCAGAATGGAGAGAAGCGGTCAGTCGATCCGCTGCTGGGTGGACAAAGATACGCTAAAGGATCTGCGGCGATTTCTGTGTGGATCGTCTCGCGAAGCTCTCATGATACCAGATTGATCCGAAACTCTTATAATTGCACGAGAGGGAATAATGACACAGATCAACTGCGGTGATGATGCAAACTGCAACGGCCCCAATTGTTGCACGCCACGGACATCCCGAAACAGCCCTTGGAAGACAATAGCCTTCGTCGTCGTTATTCTCGCAGCAGTAACTGTCGCCGCATATTCGATGCTTACGCGCGGAACTGACGGCGGATGTTCTACACCCTGCGGGAACATCTTGTCGGTCGAAGCTTGGAACGAGAAACTCTCCGGATATGATTTCGCATTTGTTGTTCTACTGGGTTCTGACCAGAGCCTTCCGGAAGAACTTTCAGAATCTGTCGTCTCGGCCTCCATCAAGATAGAATCGAAGAAGCTTCGCACGAGGACGTTGATTTTACATCCGGACAATCCCGGTTTTGCGGAAGCTACCAACCTTTTTAAGGTGGCTGAATATCCCGTAGTAATCGCACTCGCGAAGTCAAACAGTGTTGTCGTTACACGTGGAACATATTCAGAGACGGAACTGATGAGAGCCTATGAGCAGGCGTCAGCAGTTTCGTGCTGTCCATCTTCGGGGCCGAAATAACAGGGATAGAGCACTTATGGAATGGGTTAGACAGATATTTGAGTCGAGCGAATTCGGAATGGCAATCCTTCCGGCAAGCATTCTGCTGGGTCTTCTGACGGCATTCAGTTCCTGCTGCAATCTCGGGATAATTGCTGCGATTGCGGGATATGCAGGAAGCCGTGATGATTCGTTCCGTCGCCGCGACGCGATCTTCACGTCCGTCAGCTTCTTATTCGGCACTGTCGTATCACTCGCCATTCTCGGGCTCATTGTTGGCTATTTCGGCAAGTTTGCGAATGCAGGAGTAGGCAGATACGGAACGATGGCTACAGGATTTGCGGCCATAATTTTCGGCTTGGCAACTCTGAACCTGTTGCCGTTTCGTCTGCCATCGATCAACCTGTCAGACAAGTACAAAGCACCCGGCCCCGTTGGCGCTACTCTGTTCGGATTTGCTGTCGGAGCAGCAAGCATTACATGTACACTCGGATGCAGCGGACCGCTGCTTCCGGTCGTATTAGGCATGGCAGCCCTGCGAGGCCAGAGCGCATGGGGCGCAGCGATTCTGACTTCATTCGCCATAGGATACAGCCTGCCGCTTGCATTGCTGATGCTTGGCGTCGGAATGGGGAGAGTGACCACAGTGGTTCAGAGGGCGATCAAGCCGATTCGCATTGTTGCGGGAATTGTACTTATAGGCGTAGGGTTTTGGTTGCTTGCAACTGTATGAGGATAATGGCCAATGGATGATTCAAAGCGAAGCGAATCCGTTCCAGGCACAGCCTGCTGCCAGCCAGATTCAAACCTGGCTGATCTGACAGCAGGCATCGATACTTTTGTACCGTCTCTGGATCATGCATGGATTGTAGGGAGAGTACAGACTGCAATTGGCGAAGTCCCGGTCGTCAGCACTAGTCTGCAGTCATCGGATCGAATCGGATCATGGAAAGCGCGCTGGGGGATCGGCCGGATGAGCTATGTTGTTGCTCCAGGTCTGTACGCTATCGGAAAGCCGACTGAGAAGTCACACGTATTTGTTTCTGCGAACTACAAAATGAGTTTTGATCGAGTCAGGTCCGAGCTTAAGAATATCGATGCGTGGATCATGGTGATCGACACCAAGGGAATCAATGTCTGGTGCGCTGCTGGCAAAGGTACTTTCGGGACGGATGAAATCGTAAGGCGAATTGCGGCGGTGCGACTTAGCGAGGTTGTGTTGCACCGTCGACTGATCCTCCCGCAGCTTGGCGCACCCGGAGTGCGTGCGCACGAAGTGAAGAACAAGAGCGGATTTCACGTAATATATGGTCCGGTGCGCGCATCGGATATCCCGGCATATCTTGAAGCCGGTTTTAAGGCCACGCCGGAAATGAGGCGAATCAGATTTCCTCTTCGCGGCCGCATTGTGCTCGCACCGATCGAGCTGCGACAGACTGAGAAGTATCTCCTTATTGTGGCCGCATGCATGTTGCTACTTTCCGGACTCGGTCCCGGTATATACTCTCTTGACCGCGTTGTGTCGTTTGGATTGGTGAGTGTCGTGCTTTGTGTTCTGACCGCGGTCGCGGGGGCGATACTGCCGCCGTTGCTTCTGCCGTATCTCCCCGGAAAATCATTCTCTGTTAAAGGTGTCTGGATCGGTATTGCGATGTCGGCCTTGCTCGGATGGATCTATCTTGGTAATCCCGATCTGCTGCGGAGCTGGTTCAGCGCCGCCGGATGGTTCTGCGTGATGACGGCGGTCACGAGTTTTATGGCGATGAATTTTACGGGTAGTTCAACTTATACGTCCCTGTCGGGAGTTCTCAGGGAAATGCGGATTGCTGTACCTAGTCAGATCATTGTCGCAGTTGCGGGTGTAGGGCTCTGGACTGCAGGCTTGTTCGTGTAACGGAGGTCATGCTTTGTTCGGATTACAATACTTACCCGATGTCACTACACTCGAACTCGATGTCGACAAATGCACCGGTTGCGGTATGTGCGTTTTCGTCTGCCCTCACGCCGTGATCGCCGTCGAGAAGAAAAAGGCGCGTCTTATGGATCGCAACGCATGCATGGAATGCGGTGCGTGCGCTGGCAACTGCCCTGAAGAGGCACTGACAGTCCGGGCGGGCGTTGGATGCGCATACGGGATCATCATCGGAAAACTGCGAGGGACCGAATCGACCTGCGACTGCGGAGGAGACACTTCCTGCTGCTGATTACCGCTATACTGCGCTTTTCACCTGATCAATCTTCGTGTAATCCAACTCTGAGCCGAATGCGCTGTGCGGAATGATATAGATGGCCAGCGTGACCACCGCGGCAATTACAATCCAGACTCTCCCTTTGCCAACACTCCGCGACCGCCACAGTGCGACTACCCAAAACAGCATCGCAAACGCGGTCTTCGTGTCGGTCAGGTCATGACCGAACGGCCAGCCGGTCCAATATGCGCCAAATGCATACTTCTGGACAATCGGCCCCAGGATCAGCCCGCCGATGAATAGGAGTACTACTGTGGCGAATGTGAACGAGTAGCATCTCTTGCCCCCTGCGACTGCCTCTAACCCCGTTCTTGTCGACAGAAGTATCGCAGAAAACATGAATGCCACATGCAACATCAGTACATACAGCGGTACCGGACCCTTGAATCGAATGATGACAGGCTCATCGGTCAGCGGGTACCTTGTGCCGTCTCCATCGATCAGACTAACCTGATATACGACTTTCCCTGCCGGCGGCTGTTGAGGAATAACAACCACGAGATCATCACCATCCCGCCCGAGCGGCACGGCCGACCAATTGTCATGACTCTTATATCGTCGAAATTGCAGCTCCCCGGAAATGCCCGGATCGGCGACCGTAATGCTCATGATCGCGTCGTCGGTGCTGTTGTGAGTGCGCAGGAGCTTGTACCTTACGTCAATCTGGCCAACCTCAACACTCCCCCGAACCGGACGGGTCGGTCCTGTCAGTCGCTGATACACTGCAGACGAGAGAGTGATCACAATTGTGAGAATCCAGAACACTAATGGGCGTTTCATGAGATTCGCTCCTGATATTCGGCGGTGGCGTACCGCGTTGTTTGCGAGGGCGGGAATCCTTTCCTGCCCGATTCACTCAGCTGTCAGGAAAGGATTCCTGCCACGCACTGATCGAGATCGCCACGTCGCTTCACTCCTCGCGATGACGAATTCTGCGATGCCTATGATTCATCCAACATGCAACAAAGTAGAACTTTTTCTCGTCAGATCAAGCGTAAATTCATAGTTTGAGATGGACCCGAATCGATAAAACGGTGTTTGTTGACAAATGATAGTGCTAATGATATCATTTTGAGTGTATAAGCATTTTGAGAGGCATCAATGAACTGTGTAGCGTGCAAAGAACCGATGATCGTGCTTGAACTCGACGAGATCGAGATTGACCATTGCCTTGATTGCGGCGGCATCTGGCTCGATTCCGGTGAACTCGATCTTCTGATCGATGATCCTTCCAAAGTGAATAATCTGCTCGATCAAGCTGTATCTGAGGCGGAGGTGATGCGCAGTGATCGTAAGTGTCCTATCTGCGGCAAACGCATGGAAGCCGCCCTGTTCGGCACCGACACAAAAATCGAAATCGACCGTTGCACGCAGAATCATGGGCTCTGGTTCGATAAAGGAGAGCTCAGAGAAGTATTAGAAATGTTCAGTGGCGATAAGAGCGGTAAGGTTGTGAAGCTGCTTGAAGACATGTTCAGAAGTGAGTGATCTAAATTAGATAGGAAGGGAATATGGTTGGATTTATCGTACTTGTTGCGATTGTAGCCATTGTCGTCATGTTCGTGGTCGGCATCTACAATTCGCTCGTGAGATTGCGCAATCAGGTCAAGAATGCGTGGTCGCAGATTGATGTGCAGTTGAAAAGACGGCACGATCTCATCCCGAATCTCGTCGAAACCGCCAAAGGCTATATGAAGCATGAACGGGGCACACTCGAGGGCATCACCAATGCCCGCAGCCGGGCGATGTCTGCCGAATCTGTCGGGGACAAAGCGAGAGCCGAGGGCGAACTTTCCGGCGCGATGAGCAAGTTCTTTCTTGTCGTCGAAAACTATCCCGACCTGAAGGCGAATCAGAATTTCCTGGCTGTGCAGGAAGAGCTGACATCGACCGAGAACAAGATCGCGTTTTCGCGACAGGCGTACAACGATCAGGTCCTGTTTTTCAACAACAAGATCCAGATGTTCCCCTCGAACATGATCGCCGGTATGTTCAACTTCAAGGTGGCTGAGTTCTTCGAGCTTGAAGACAAGGGCGAACGGGATGTTCCGAAAGTTGATTTCTCATAGGATTTGCGGGTTCGAGATAGATAAGCTATGTGGGAACTGATTCGACAAAACCAGCGCAAGTCGCTTGTCCTCTTTATCATGATGGGGCTCTGTCTCATCCTGCTTGGGTATCTGGTAGGTGCGGCATTTCTTCCTCCCGACGGCGGCTATATCGGAATATTCCTGGCTTTTGTAATCTGGGGCATCCTTTCGCTGGTCAGCTATTTCAATGGTGATTCGATTGCACTTTCCGTGAGCGGCGCGCGTGAGGTGACTCGCGACGTTCATCCGCAGTTATTCAATGTCGTCGAAGAGATGAAAATCGCCGCATCGCTGCCTGCAATGCCGAAAATCTATATCATCGATTCACCCGCACCGAACGCATTCGCGACCGGTCGCAATCCGGAGAAATGCGCGGTGGCGGTCACGGCAGGGCTTCTTTCGAGACTCACCCGCGACGAACTACAGGGTGTGATAGCGCACGAGATGTCGCATATTCGCAATCGGGATATTTTGTTCATGACGTTCGCGGGGATTATGCTCGGAAGTATCGTGTTGATTTCGCAGATATTCTTGCGCGGGGCGATGTTTGGCGGAGGACGGTCGAGCCGGTATCGTTCGAAAGATTCAGGTGGTGGGCAGGCGCAGCTAATCATGCTTGTTGTCGCAATCGTCGTGGCGATTCTCGCGCCGATTCTCGCGCAGCTTCTATATTTTGCGATCTCACGCAAACGTGAATATCTCGCCGATGCATCCGGTGCACGGCTGACGCGCTATCCCGAAGGGCTGGCGTCGGCGTTGGAGAAGATTTCGCAATCGACCGAAGACATGCCACAGGTTAATAAGGCGACTGCGCCGATGTATATTGCCAATCCGCTCAAAGCGAAAGGGAAGAAGCTTTCCGATCTCACGAGCACGCATCCTCCTATCAGCGAGCGGATCAGGATTCTTCGCACGATGTCGCACGGCGCGAGTCTGATCAATTATCAGGAAGCGTACAATAGGATCAAGGGGCGCGAGATGGCGGTCATTCCGCCGTCGGGACTGAAAGACACTGAGGCGGTGCCGATTCGTGACGGCTTGCGTGAGGCGGTTTCGACCGGAAGGAAGCAGCAGCGCGATGTCGGCGATTTGATGCGCGCGGTCAATAAGTATCTCTTTGTGTCATGCGTCTGCGGATTGCGGATCAAGATTCCGCCCGATTTCAAGAAGAAGACGTTTCCGTGTCCGCGATGCAGCCGCGACATTCAGGTTCCCGTTGCGGAACTTGCGGCTGTCGGTGCGATAGCGGACAGCCTCGGCAAACAGGGGAAAGCCTCACAGCAGGATATGTTCGCACCGGAGATGACATACCATCGCACGACGACCGGCTGGGAATCGTTCAAATGTTCGTGCGGCCATCCGATCCAGATATCACCCGCCTTCAACACATCAGAGATCACCTGCAGCAACTGCAACCGGAAAATCAAGATCGAATCATAGATATCCGTCGGCAGTTGCGCGGGCAGGAATCCCTTCCTGCCCGAATCACGGACTGTCAGGAAAGGATTCCTGACAGCGCTGGGCCGAATAGTGATACATGCCATTCCGTTGAAAAACGGAATCTATCCCGTAGGGCAGCGATCCGAAGCCACGCAACGAGTAACGTAGCGATCCAGTCAATTCCACAGAATCCGCATTCACATGCGAATCCAATTGACAAGTTGGCTTGGTCACCATACTCTTCAGCAATAGCAGCAGCATAATGCAATTCAAGCAGGGATGTCTGTGAGCGAAAAGCAACTCAAAGCTATATTAAGAAAGTTCCTTAGGGGAGTAGCCAAAGTGCCAGAAGAGAGCAGTGCGGCTGCTGGGCCGCGCTATCCGACATATGAAAGTATTATACCAGTTGACTTGCTAACTGAGAAGATGAAGAAACTTGACCATACTTGGCTTTGTCTGGAAGGCGATACGTGCAAAGAGTACAATGCAATTCTAGAGAATCTGACACATGATCGCTCAACCGAATATCTCAAAGACAAAGAAGTCAAAAACAAGATGTGGTATCAACTATGTGATGTTTGGGTGAATCGTGTTGAGTATCGCGACGCAATGAGACTAAATATCCGCATTGATCAGTTCATCGAAGACGTGTGTAAACCGCTCAAGAGATACCACGTCGTATACAGGGTATGTAGTCTAGAAATCGAAAACGCACCCATAGTGATCGGCGACTTCGGCATTACTGGGTTCAATGCACTTGAACTAGTAGAGTGTGGCATGGCTGAGAGCTCGGGGCGCTATAAAGAACTCGCATTGCATTTTGACGGCGCTACAGTCATGCGAGTAGAAGAGGAAGGCACTGGACTGGATCAAGTGTTTCAGCGCGCTACTTCCAAGGCCAGGATGAACATAAACATGTTAAGGACGATCTTAACTGAGAATCGCTTTGTCCATGACGAGAATCTTCTCTTTGACCTGTCGGATCGTGCGTTCATAATTGACACGTCAACCAACGAGATCGTAAGTTCACGGTGGACACGCCATCGTGATGCGTGGGGCATGCACCTAGGCAAGGATATAATCGAAAGCTGCGGCCCAGCATTCGCTGTTGCAGAAGGGATAGAGAAGTTACCAACCAAGATCAAAGTCGCTGCTTTGAGAGCGATCAACTGGATCGGAAATGCGATAAGGGAAGAAGAGCTTGATCTAAAGGTCATCTACCTTTGCAGCGCTCTGGAGTGTTTGTTAACAACAAGGGATGATAGGATGAAAGGAGAGAGGATTGCATACAGAATGGTCCTTCTGAGTGCTGTCCAGAAGGAGCACTTCTTGAATCCGTCGAAGATTCTCTGGATTTACAAGTTACGTTCGAAAGTGATTCACGGAAGTGATATGTTTCTGATGACCAAGTCGCACTACAACACAATGCTACTTGCTGCAAGATGGACCTTGTTCGGATTTGTCAAACTTGCACAGAGCGCTGCCGTCGCGAATCTCTCTAATTTGTTTGACATTCTCAGGTCATCTGAAGAAGCCAGCGAACTGGTAACTTGGCTAGATCAATCCCATGATCCAGAAGCTCGGGATATTTCTTCCGCGCTCAGAGATGACATGCATCCGACAACGGAATGACATGCGGCGATGTGCGGTTAATTGATCGTCGGTTTCTCCCTCATCGACAGCGCAATCCGGTTGCGAGGGAGGTCGATTTCGAGGACGGTGACCGTGACTTTCTGATGCACTTTGACAACATCCGAAGGGTGGCTCACAAACCGATCCGCGAGTTCGCTGATGTGCACGAGGCCGTCCTGATGCACGCCGATGTCGACAAACGCGCCGAAATTCGTGACGTTGGTGACAATCCCCGGAAGCACCATGCCAACCTCGAGATCATCGATTTTCTGCACCGATTCGTCGAAGCTGAATGACTCGTACTCGCTACGCGGGTCGCGTCCCGGTTTCGCAAGTTCATCCATGATGTCGCGCAGAGTCGGCATTCCGACTTTGTCGGTGATATATTGTTTCAGATCGATCTTGCTGCGAAGGCTATCGTCGGTCATCAAATCCTCGACCGTGCAGCCGAGATCGCTCGCCATCTTCTCGACAACATGATAGCTCTCCGGATGCACCGCGCTACGGTCGAGCGGATTGTCGGAATCGGCGATCCGCAGGAATCCCGCCGCCTGCTCGAACGCCTTCGGTCCGAGCCGTGTAACTTTCGTGAGCGTATGACGTGATCTAAACGCGCCCTTCTCATCGCGGTATGCGACAATGTTCTTCGCAAGGCTCGGTCCGAGACCGGAAACATACGTCAGCAACTGCTTGCTTGCGGTGTTGACCTCGACGCCGACCGCGTTAACACAGCTCATCACGGTGTCATCGAGACCCTGCTTGAGCGCGGACTGATCGACATCGTGCTGATACTGCCCGACACCGATCGACTTCGGATCGATCTTCACCAGTTCTGCGAGCGGGTCTATCAGACGGCGACCAATCGACACCGCACCGCGCACGGTGATATCCTGATCGGGGAATTCCTCGCGCGCAACTTCGGAAGCCGAATATACCGACGCGCCCGATTCGTTGACCATCTCGATCTGAATATGATCCGGCAGGCCGATTGCGCGCACAAATGCCTCAGTCTCGCGTCCGGCTGTGCCGTTTCCGATTGCGATCACCTGGATCTTGTACTTCCCGCAGAGCGCTTCGATCTCGTTTGCAGCATCGCTCTTCTGCTTCTCGCTACCGGTCGGGAATATCGTTGTGTTGTAATTGAACTTGCCCTGCTTGTCGAGGCAGACGACTTTGCATCCGGTGCGGAATCCGGGATCGATCGCGAGGACATTCTTCCTGCCGAGCGGAGACGCCATCAGGAGTTCGCGCAGGTTGTCAGCGAAGACCTTGATCGCCTCTTCATCCGCCCAGAGCTTGGAGTCAGCTCGAATCTCTGTCTCCATCGCGGGTGAGAGGAGGCGCTTGTAGCCATCCTGCACTGCGAGCCGGACCTGCTCCGATGCGGCATTGTCGCCGGTGACAAACATCTCATCGAGAATCGCAAGCGCATCCTCCTCGGGCGGTGCAATGTGCAGGCTCAGGATCGATTCGTTTTCACCGCGTCGCAGTGCGAGAATCCTGTGCGACGCTGCGCCGGTTATCGGTTCTTCCCAATCGAAATAGTCAGAGTACTTTGCGCCTTCGGTCTCCTTACCGGAAATCACCTTGGATTGAATCACGCCCTGCTCGGTAAACAGTCTGCGCATTTTCGCGCGGGCGTCGCTATCCTCGTTGATCCATTCGGAAATGACATCTCGCGCACCGGATAGTGCATCCTCGATAGTCTCGACTTCTTTCTCAGGATCGATGAACGAGTCTGCTTCGAGTTCGGGATCGATATCATCCTGTTCGAAGATCAGTTCGGCGAGCGGTTCGAGCCCACGTTCGCGCGCGATTGTGGCACGTGTGCGGCGTTTCGGACGGTACGGCAAATAGATATCTTCGAGCACCGCAATCGATTCGGCGGCTTCAAGTTCCTGCTTCAGCTCGTCGGTGAGCAAGTCGCGCTCTTCGAGCGATTTCAGAATCGCCTCACGCCGTTTGTCCAATTCACGGAGCTGTGCGATTCTATCGCGAATGTTCGTTATCGCGACTTCGTCAAGACTGCCGGTTGCCTCTTTGCGATACCGTGCGATAAACGGAACGGTGGCGGCGTCGTCGAGAAGCGAAAGTGTCGCTTCGATCTGATTAGAGGCAAGGCTCAGTTCGGTGGCTATTTTTGCTGTATGTACGCTGTTCATTTTCGTCCTCGGTAAGATGCCTGCATTATCTCATAAAGATATGTCCAATGAGGAGAAAAAGAAACAGAAATTGCGCGGGAAGATGGCAGGTTTCGGGGAAACCTGCCTTACAGTACATCTCATCGCGGGGCGCGGCGCGACGTGGCAATCTTTATGTCAATCATCAGGGCGTGCAGGAAAGGGTTCCTGCCCGCGCAGAAGATGGCAGGCTTCGGGGAATCCTGCCCTACGATGCTCAACAAGAGTCCGTCATTGCGAGGAGCGAAGCGACGTGGCAATCTTTATGTCAGTCATCAGAGCGTGCAGGGTTCCTGCCCGCGCAGAAGATGGCAGGCTTCGGGGAATCCTGCCCGCGCATGATGCTTGCGGGAAGATGGCAGACTTCGTGGAATCCTGCCCTTGATTGTATTCCTTCTTCGTCAGCGAGAAATACCCTACGCCTTCGAGTAGCGCCAGGTCGGGTGGCAGATCGTGAACTGTCCAGCGGAACTTCATCCCGATTTTCTCTAGAACTTTCGCCGATGCCGGATTGTCGGGCAGCGTTATCGCGACGATGCGATCCAGGCCGATTGTCTCAAAGCCATGTTGGAGCATCGCATCTGCGGCTTCTGTCGCAATCCCCTGTCCCCAATAATCCTGCGAAAAACCGTAGTAGATCTCAGTCTCTGTAGTATTGATCGGAAGAGGGCCGAGGCCGACCCATCCTGCGAGTCGGCCATCAGCTTTGTGCATAACTGCAAGAGAGAATCTGACGATGTCGTCGGGCCTGTTCAGTCCGTACGATTCAACCATTTTCTTGAATCTGGGCGCAATCTCATCCTTCGGCCGAACCGTCTCGCCGACCCATTTGACGACTTCTTCCTGACTCACAATGTCATAGAATCCGTCGAGATCGTCGATCGCGTATTGCCGAATCAGCAGTCGTTCAGTCTCCAGATGAACGTTTTCGAACATTGGCTATTTCTCTCCACGCATCTTGTATCGCTGTCGCATCGACTTGGTGATCTTCTTCCACTTGGCGGTCTCAACAAGACGCGCCTTCTGATCCTTACGGATAGACAGATACTTAAGTTCCTTCTGGAGTCTTCCGTAACTATCGAATCGATCCCGGTCGAGAGTACCGTCCTCCAGTGCCTGTTCGACCGCGCATCCCGGCTCACCCTGATGCCTGCAATTCCTGAATCGGCACTGATCAGCGATCTCCTCAACATCAGCGAATGTCCTGCTCAATCCCTCGTCGTCAGACCAGAGTTGAATCTCTCGTATGCCGGGAGTGTCGATCACTATGCCACCTGATGGCAATATAATCATCTCCCGCTGGGTCGTCGTGTGCCGACCGCGCTGGTCGTGTACGCGGAGTCCACCGACTTTCAGAAGATCGTCTCCGAGAAGGCCGTTGATGATTGTCGATTTGCCGACACCGGATGATCCGAGAAAGACGACGGTGCTGCCCCGTGCCAGATACTGTTGCAGCGCATCGAGGCCGGTCTTCTCAATGGCGCTCACCGCGTGAACCGGGACGCCCATTGCGACTGTTTCGACCTCTTCGATAGGCTCTTCCAAATTCCGGCAGACATCTGCCTTGTTGAGAATGACAACCGGGTTTGCGCCGCTATCCCACGCTATCGCTACATAGCGTTCGATTCGACGGATGTTGAAGTCCCTGTCAAGACCGCTTACAAGAAACGCTGTATCGATATTCGCAGCCAGAATTTGCTCTTCGGTCTCGCCTCCGATACCCTTGCGCCCCCCGGCAAGAATTGCCTTACGAGAGAAACAGCTCTTCCTCGGAAGAATCTTGTGGATTATCGCCTTGCCTTCATGAGGTCTCGCTGTGACGACCACCCAGTCTCCAACCGCAGGATACTCCGCCATGAAGACTGATTCATGTTGAAGCTTCCCGGAGATTTCGGCTGTCATGCTGCCATGCGAGCAATGGATATCATAGCGTCCCTTGTGCTGACATGCAATTCTGGCAGGTATGAAATCGCCTCTCTTTGAATCTCCGAAGTGTTTCTCAAAGAAGCTATTCCAACCTAATTCATTTATGTTCATCGCTGTAGTCCTCTTTGCATTGGGCATGCAAATGATTGACTGAATTGTTGTGATACGCAAAGGATACAGTTGGTCTGCTTATGTTTCACCTCTGCGAATTCCTCAGATTTTCAGAATCCATGTATACATATTCATCGACCGACATTATATGCTCCTTTCGATGGAAAGATTGCCGTGACACTGTTATCCACGGCTCTGCGGTAAGTTCAACAAAAAGCCGCGGGCGCAAATCACGCCTGCGGATACAATCCGGATATAAAATACCCTCGCTTGGTGGAAGATAGCGGTCTGCTGAATCTCAGATCAGTCGTCCAGAATCAGACATTCCCGAGGCGTGAATCTACATTTTCTGTGTTCACAATCACTGTCATAAATCACGCCTCCTTTCAGGAGAATATGGTTAAACTCTATCTGTCAACGTCCTTAGGGTACTCTAAAACCGAGTTTTGTCAAGTGAAATCGGGCGACGACAGAGAGCGAACGGATCTGCGTCAACGAACGTCGATGATCGGCATCTAAGCGGGAGCTTGCTCCTGCACCGTCGATATCTCTTCAGATTCCGTGTCCTGTGGTGCAACTTCGAGCATACATCTGGACCAGATGCCGTACATCTCTTTTTCACTCGTGCGGGCATTGATAACCATGTCCGCAGCACCCTTATTGATCATGTTCGTGAAGCACCTCAGCACTACCGGATCAAAAGATGATCCCGATTCCTCGGCCATCATTTCGAGCGCTTTCTGAGGTTCAAATGCCGACCTGTAGATCCGGTCCGAGGTCAAAGCGTCAAAGACATCCGCTACACAGATTATCCTGGCACCAAGGGGGATATCTTCACCCTTCAACCCGAGAGGATACCCGCGGCCATCGAATTTCTCGTGATGGTGGAGAATGAGCGGCTTGACATCCCAGGGGAACTCTTTGCCTCTCAGCAATTCAACACCGAGTTCCGAATGTCTCTTGATAAATGCAAATTCAGATTCGGATAGCTTGCCCGGCTTCTTGAGAATATTATCCTCTACGCCGATTTTACCGATGTCATGGAGAAGGGCTCCGGCCACTATAGTCTTAAGCATGCCGCTGTGCAGTCCGAGTTCCTTGGCGAGAAGCAGGGCAAGGGAAGCGACCCTGTCGGAATGACCCTTGGTATACTTATCTTTGAGATCGACTTCATTCGCCATCGAATCGAAGATTTCGAGATACAAGACCTCAATTGAGCCGATGATGCCTTCAGTCTTTTCACGTTTCCCTTCAGCTTTCAAGTTGTTGTATATCTGGTAGGAGGATTCCAGATCACTCAGGGCATCGAAATGCCGCCCGACTGTGCTCAATAATGTTCCTCGTTCAAGCAGCACATCTGCTTCAAGAAACCGGGCACCGATCTGCCGGCTTAGATCGTAAGCTTCGTCAAAAGACTCCAACGCAGAATCATAGTCGCTATCATAGCATGCGATTTTCCCTGCTATCTTCTTGATTTCGACCAGGTGGCTGTTCGTGAGATTGGACTCAATAAGGTAACTTTCAGCACGTTGGCAGTGTTCCTTCGCTTTATCCGGCGTTCCTCTCTTTAGATAGAGATCTGCCAGATTGATGTCTACTATCAGAGTCAGCGAAGCATCCTTGATTTGAGTCGCGATCTCGTGAGCTTCCCTGAAGAAAGTGAAGGCTTCGTCATTCATTCCCTTCTCCGCGAGTGTGATTGCGACGTTGTTCTTTGTATAGGCGCTTTTTCTGATCTCATTCTGCGATGTATAGACTTCCAGAGATTTATGGAACAGTTCCAGCGCTCGTTCGCAATCACCCCTCATGTTCATGATAGATCCAAGGTTGTTCACAAGATCCGCATAGAGAATGAGATCGCCTATCTCCTGCGCCACTGCAATGGCTTCCTGGTATGTCATCTCAGCTTCCTCGAGTTCGCCCAGTTCGATATATATGACTCCCAGGTTTCGTAACGCTTTGCACATTCCGGTCTTGTCCTCGATCCTGCGATAAACGCCGATCGCCCTCTGAATATATCCCAGAGCGCGGTCGTAGTCACCCTGCTTGCACAGCAACTGACCGATCTGAGCAAATGTTTCGGATTTGTATGAAAGGTGGCTCGTGTCGCGGCAAAACTTCAGAATCTTCTGATATTCCTCGATTGCCTGATCCAGTTTGCCTTGCAGAGCGAGAGCCTTGCCCTTTTCCTGGTGCAATTCAAAGCGGAGCGGAAGAGAGAACTCGGGAAGACCTTTGGAATCCCAGATTTCTTCGAGAGTGCAAAGGTAGTCAATTGCCTTATCGTAGTCGAATGACCTGGAGGCATCCTTTGCAAGAGTCATCAGATTTCGTAGTGTGCTTGCCCAGTCAGGTTCAGAATGAGCCTTTCCAAAAAGAGCGGGAGCATCAGGTTTGGTGTCGGAATATCTGAATGACTTGTTCATCGTATTGCCCTACGATCTGGTTGATCTTCCCAGTTGCTCGAGTACTTGAATTGCTTCTTTAAAGCCTTTATCGATACCAACTTCTTTGTACTGATGTGCAGCCGCATCAAACTTAGCCACCGCAACATCGATCTTGCCTAACTTTCTGCTGACTACTCCCTGCTCGAAGAGCACATCGGCCCTCAGGGCAGCCAGCTTGTTAATGACTGTCATTTTGTAGGTTTTGCGCAGCAGCTTGACTGCGCTTTCAGTATCACCCATCATCCTCATTATCTTGCAGTCGACAAGATTGAGTTCTGTTTCCAGAGCTGCGGAATTGAGCCCCGGAAGGATTCTACGGGCAGTATCTATGACCGATTTGGCCATTCCGATTTCTTTCTGCTCCATGTAGCACTTCGCTATATTCTGGTAGCAGATCTCCACCAGATTGAGATCTTGTTCGCTCAGAGCGATTGCCAGAGATTCGTTCAGGCTCTCGATGGAGGCGTCATGTTCACCGAGGTCATTCTGAGTAAGACCGATATTGAGTAAGACGTACCCCTGCCGCATCACGTTATTCGACGCGCGGAAATCAGCCAGACAGAGTTTGAACGCCTTGATCGCTTCTCTGAGATCACCTGTAGCCGATTTAATAGCCGCCAGCGTGTTCAGAATTGTAGCTCTCAACTCATGGTCATTCAATGTGGAAGTGAACTCGAGCGCCTTCTCACAGAGCTGCTCTGCGTCGCCGTAATTTCCCTGCTGAAAATGCATGTTGGCCCGGTTCCTGGCGCATTCGGCGGCTCCCCTGTAGTTGTGGATATTCAGGAACAACCACTGAGCTTCAAGGTAGTACGACTCTGAAACTTCCCAATCTGATTGCATCATCATGGCACGACCGGTCTCTTTGAGGATTTGCGCCCGGAGATCCTGATCCAACTCGGCTTCTGCGGAATCGATAGCTGACTTCAGCAGCTCAAGAGCTACTACAGGGTTACCCTGTCTGAGCCAGCCGCGAGCCAGTAGCAGGAGCGTTCTCCTGTCCCGGATTCTCGCTCGATCTCCGCTTAAGGCCTTGCTTGTAACCAGTGTGTTTGTCATCTGATAATTTCCTCGTAAGAGAAATTGATCCTTTAAGATTGTCAGTCCGAGATCAATCCGTATGCCGAAAAATGATCGAGTTCTGCCGTTACAACCTTGTTCATAAAATCGACTTCACATACCATATCTTCCCATTCGCCTGAATCTTTATCGAGCCAGCCTATGCGAATGGTAGATTCATCTATACCAGATAGATCGGCATCGCGATAAGACATCGTCACAGAAACGGGCTTGTTGAATACGAGACCGTTGGTCCCGAAATCGTTGAAGAAAACCGATACATCCGGAATGGTGATGCTGAATAGAGTGTCAACATCGACAGCTCCCGGCGGAACGTCAAGGATCACATCGAGAAGTTCCAGCCTGCCACCCGTGCTGGCAGAGATAATTTTCTCTGCGTACAAGCTTGGTGAAGTCGGGCTGGAAAACGCCGAGTAACTCGCTGAGCGCGAAAGCACTTTCGGTTCTTCGGTGACTTTCTGAACACTCATCGGAGACTTCGAGCATCCTGAGAACACCAATGCCGCGAAAATTACTATCGCGACGGTGGCACACAGTGACTTGGTAAGCTTTGTTCCTGTCATCGCGTCTCTCCTTCTAAAGGTAAACGTCATTTCTTTCATTGCATTGTTCCTGTCGTTGTTCTTGAGCAAGCGACGTGCCATCCCCGTGGAATCTGGACATCTGATTCATTTCCAACGGCTTACAGCAAAGCACAGGGATTCTCAATCAAGGATTCTGATGGGTCGGGTTGGAACGGTCTGTACCACCTGTTTCAATAGAAAACGGGCAACTCTTTGCGAGTATGATGGATAAAGCCGTCAAGCTCCGTGTGGTGCATTTCGTGTCAGGATCGGTTCTGGCGTCTGTTTTGGTTCAATCCGGCGTCTTCAAGGATTCGCCTCAGGCGCGCGCGCGATATCCCGAGAAACTTCGCGGCTTCAGATTTATTCCATTCGCACGTGTCGAGCACATGCTTGACCACGCGTTTTTCTATTTCGCGCAGAGTGATCCCCTGAGGAGGCACATCAATTGTGATCTGCTGCCTGTCGGCCAGATTGACTCTATCGCTGCTGAAGGCTGCCCCGATGTCATTGTCGCGAATGTATTTACCTTTCGCGAGCAGAACAGCTCTCTCTATTACATTGCAGAGTTCTCTCGTGTTGCCGGGCCACTGGTGAAATCGCATTTTATCGAGCGCCGATGCCGCGATTCCGACTCTCGGTTTCTTGTAGATTGATGAGTAGTATTCGAGGAAATGCTCCACAAGATCCTGGATATCATCCGGTCGCTCGCGAAGCGGCGGAATCTCTATTGTGAGGAGGTTTAGTCTATAGTATAGATCCTCTCTGAATTTGCCGGCACTTATGGCATCTTTCAGGTGAAGATTTGTGGCGGCGATAACCCTCACGTTAATCGTTTCCTCGGCGAGAGCACCTACTCTTCGGAATTTCTTATCCTCAAGCGCCTTCAGTAATTTCGCCTGCGCTGATGCGGACAGATTCCCGACCTCGTCCAGGAAAAGAGTTCCTTCCTGGGCATATTCGAAAAGACCCTTCTTGTCTTTTCTGGCATCGGTGAACGCACCCTTTACGTGTCCAAAAAGCTCGGACTCGAATAGTTCGTCGGGGATCGCGGAGCAATTGACCTCAACGAGATTGTGGATGGACCTGAGACCGGCATTGTGCAGTATCTTCGCCACGAGACTCTTTCCCGTCCCGGTCTCTCCGAGAATCAATGCGCTGGGAAAGTCGACTTCACTGAGAACGATTAGTGTCTTTCGTATTTCTTCCATCTTGCTCGATTTGCCTATCAGCGCATCAATGCCATACTTGTTGGCCAGGATCGGCACCGTCTCATCAATATCTTTCTCTCTAGTTTCCTCAATCTGAGCCGTAAGTCGCTTAAGGCACTGGTCAGGTGTTAGGATTTCCGCCACTCCGAGTCTCGAAAATCTTATAGTCTGATCGATATCGGGCGCTGCCATTTTCCCGACAATCGTTATGTCATCATTAGATGCTGCTATCGAGAGCAGGAAGTCATCAGATGAAAAGAAGGGACTGTCTAAGTCCACGAAAACGACTGAACGAATTCCATCGCTGCTGAAAGGCAGAGGCTCATCACGCCAGATGATAGATTCGGAGAGGCCCGGAGTATCACTCTTGAGATTCTGAATCGCCTTGCTGTTTTCCAGGATATCGCCGTAGACTACGGTGCGCATCGTCATGCTCGTACCTCTATTAGCCATATATCGGACAAGTGCTCAAAAAGTTGATTCTATGGTCGTGAATACGTGCGTGGGCGAGCAAATGTCTTAGTGAAATTGTGAAACATGCAGTAGTATGCCGGTGAAACGCAGCTTGATCACTGCTCATCGCGCCGCAACCACTTAGTGTCTATATCGTACTCTGTAGCTGATGGTTCAACGACTGATTGACAATCGATGCGACATTCGATAGGTTAGACATAATCGGATAGATAAAGTCGGATAACATGAGACGTTGAGGAAAGAAGTATGAAAATGGTTGAGAAGTCGCCTATACTCTCGCTGGGTGGGATAGTGTTTGTGAGTGCCTTTATGCTGGCAACCTCACTGTATGCAAACCAATCACCTATGTGGGGGAATCTTGAGCCGGGGCAGTATGCCATCGGATTTAAGACTGTCGAAGAATACGATTATTCGAGAACATTTCGTACTAAGAGAGACTATTTCGGTCAACCGCGCGAGGGCGAACGAGCGCGGCCGATCCAGATTTGTATTTGGTATCCGGCAGTTGGCGCTGCTGATGATATGGCAATGGTCTACGGGGAATACGCATTTCCTTATCCGACTGACGACCGCTTCATGGATCTGGTGAGTAATTACCAGAATCGGGATGTGCAGGTCGTGGGTCGCATGGCGGGAAACAATCGCGGATTGCCGCTGGATCTTGCGAATGTTGAACTCGCTGCAGTCAGAGACGCCGCTCCTCAGGAGGGATTGTTCCCACTGATTGTCTACCATCCCAATCTTGAAACAAGCTATTGTGATAATGTTGTTCTGTGCGAATATCTGGCGAGCCATGGTTTCATTGCAGCAACAACTCACCCACTCGGCAGCGTCCGTCTTTCACCGCAATTGAATCAGGCCGATCTCGAGTCTTTCACCAGAGATATGGAGTTTGTAGCCGGGTATATGCGCCACTTTCCGAACATAGATCCCGACAGGCTGGGAGTTATTGGCTTTGGCTCAGGCGGTATCAGTGCGCTGCTGATGCAGATGCGCAATTCTGACGTCGATGCCGTCGTCGATCTCGGGGGTGCGCTGACATCTGCGCCGTTGTTTAAACTCGTGAAGGGTTCAGCGAGCTATAATCCCGCGAGTGCCAAAGTGCCACTGCTGGAGATGTACAGCGATATTGAACATGCACCCGACATGACACTCCTCGATTCACTCAAATATGCAGAGAAATACTTCTGTGCGCTCAACGGCCTGAATCATCACGACTTCTCGATCGGGAGTTTCGTTGCGAGCATGACACCGGATAGCACTGGCGCTGTCAGACTGGAAGGCGTCCATGGCTACGAGAAAATCTGCGATTATGTGAATCACTTTTTCAAAGCGCAATTGACGGATGATGCTGAGAGTGTCGAGTTTCTGAAGAGAACCCCCGCTGAGAACGGATTCGATGCCGCCGCTGTATCATTCAACTATCAGGAAGGGGAGAAGCCGCCTCCGACGGAGCTTGAGTTCACGGAGGCGCTGCGCGCGGGCATGATTGCAGAAGCTGTTCAGGCTTACGAGCAGATTAAGGCGTCCAATTCGGGACAGATTCCGTTTCAGGAAGCGATGCTGAACATGATGGGCTATCAGCTTCTTGGCGCGAGCCGCGTCGAGGATGCCCTCGCATTGTTCAAGATGAACGCCGAGGCGTTCCCGAATTCCGCGAACTGCTGGGACAGTTATGCTGACGGAGCGCTGGCAAGCGGAGACACTGACCTTGCTGCCAAATGCTACCGTACTGTGCTCAAGGTCCTGCCAAACGATATCGGGACAGATGAACAAACCAAGGAAGTGATTCGCAGTAACGCCGAGCAGTTCCTTCGGGGCCTTGGTGACGAGAATCAAGAATAGAAATTTAGCGAATAAGAGTGAGGACATAATGCCGGAGAAAAACTCAGATTACACCAGGCGGAATTTTCTGACCGCCGCCGCGGCTGGCCTGGCCAGCGCCGGATTAGCTGGACTTTCCCCGGGCGTAGCTCTTGCGCAGGAGGTTGAGAAAGCCGGCAAGAAAGAGCCAGGGATCATCACGAGACAACTTGGGAAAAGTGGCCCTCGAATCCCAATCGTAAGCATGGGGGCGATGAATTCTAATAACCCGGAGATCATAGAAGCTTCCTTTGAACTCGGGATACGTCATTTTGACACGGCAGCCAATTATCAGTACGGTCGAAATGAGCAGATGCTTGGCAGGACAATTGAGAAGATGGGCGTAAGAGACAAAGTGATAATCGGCACCAAGGTCCACACACCGGCTCAGAGACGCGGTCTTTCGCCGAAGGAGTCGAAGCAGAAATTTATCAAGTCGGTCGAAGCCAGTCTCAAGCGGCTCAGGACGGACTATGTTGACCTTCTCTATGTTCACGATGTGGGTGATGTTGAGACAATCAGAGATGGGGCTATTCAAGAGGCGGTGAGCATCCTGAAGGATCAGAAGAAGATCCGGTTTGCCGGGGCGGCCACTCACTCCAATATGGCAGATGTCATCAATGAGATTACTGCCGGTGGATTCTATGATGTAGTCCTGACGGCTATAAACTTCACCATGGCCGATGATGCCGCCTTGCTGAATTCCATTAAGAACGCTGCAGATAAAGGCGTTAGCATTGTCGCTATGAAGACATTGGCCGGTGGATCGCGATGGCCGAATCCGGAATCACGAAGGAACTATTCATCGACGACCATAGCGCGTGCCGCTCTCAAATGGGTGATGCGCAACGAGAGCATCTGCACATGCATCCCGGGCTATGCGAACTACGAGCACATGAACGAAAATTTCGCGATGGCCTCCGATCTCGAATACACGGATGAAGAGAAGAGCCTTTTGTCCGACAACAGCATCATTCTGGGTTTAGGATTTTGCCGTCAGTGTCGCGAATGTCTTGCAAGCTGCACGAGCGGGACGGACATACCGACTTTGATGAGAACGCATATGTACTCGGCGCAGTATTCGAATTTCCATCATGCGCGTATGACGCTGGATGAAATCCCGGCTCGTGCCGGGCTGACCAATTGCTCGTCATGCTCGGAATGCACGGCCAAATGTGCCAATACGGTCGATATCGATCGCCGGATCGATGAACTGAAGCAGATGTACGGATAGCCGCTGCGGCATTATCACGACACCTCCTCAGAGCCGTCAGGATTCCCATCCTGACGGAAATCTGTGGCGCGAATTTTAATATTGCCGTTTCAAACTGAAACCTGTATAGTTGCGGCGTGTCCAAGATTTGCTCGAAACAGATGTGATGCCAGAGATGGTCTCCGTGGGAGACGAAAGTCTGCTCACTCCTATGCACGCAAGTCGGGTTTGGTGTAAGCTGTTAATTTGGCAAAAAATAGGCCAACTTGTAGATGAGAAATTCGTATTTTTGCCGACATTTGTATTATGAGTATTGAGGCATACAGACATTTCAAGTATGAGATGGCGTTGGGCGCAGATGTACCAATGCCGGAACCGAAGATCGACTTCTATCCTCACAATCAATTCACATTGCAGCAGTATCTTCATATTCTGTGCAAAGTGCATGTCGGTTCTCTGGGCAAGTTGAACGGGAAGTGGAAGTTTGGTGAGGATGCACCCCCGAATGTACGTCTGAGTTCGCGGCCCGATATTGTTCAACTTTTCGACTTTGCCGAGAAAATGGGAATCATTGAGGCGAAGCCTTCCGAGGGAGGAGAATCGACTGATTTTCAGCCCTATCAGTTGTCCAAACAGTACTGGGATAAATTCGACAAATACGGTGAGTAGAATCCCACTGTTACTTATTTGCAGCCTGCAGCGTAAACGAAAACTTAGCTCCCTCACCAAGTCTCGATTCTGCCCAAATTCGCCCACCATGCCGTTGAACTATTCTCTCCACCAGCGCGAGCCCGATGCCCGAACCTTCGAAGTCAGATACATCATGAAGTCGCTCGAATACTTTGAACAGCTTGCCGGAATACTTCTGGTCGAAGCCTACGCCGTTGTCACAGACTGAGTAAACGATTTCACTACCGGACGCGGCGCCCTCTATTCGTATCTCGGCGACTTCGCGAGGCTTTGTGAACTTGATTGCATTCGAAAGCAAGTTGAGGAATACTTCGCGGATCAGGGTTTCGTCGCCGAAAGCATGCGGAATAGCGTCTATTTCGCAATGTATCTTCCTGTCACGATTGTTCTGGTTAAGTTGCTCGAAAGCCTCTGTTGCCAGCTTATGCATGTCTATGCGGGATCGATTGACTTCCCTTCGACCAAGGCGAGAAAACGCAAGCAACTCATCTATAAGCTTGCCCATACATTTGGCATTCCTACGTATGATATCGAGTAGCCGTTTTCCTTCACGGTCTAATTTTGGCGCATACTCCATTTCTAGTGTATGGGAAAATCCATCAATAGCCCGCAATGGCGCCCGCAGATCGTGTGAAACAGAGTACGCAAAAGAATCGAGTTCTCTATTGGAGATGGTGAGTTCGTTAGTTCGCTTCTCTACCCGTTTCTCCAGTTCGTCGTTTACTCTACTGATCTCTTTTGCCAGCTTTGTCTCGGTGATATCCGAAATGCAGAGGTTAACATGATTGCACGTATTTTCGCGATCTCTTACGGTCCTCCCCTTGACAAGCGCAACAAGGACATCTTCGTTTGATCTCTTCAACTGCAATTCGCAACTCTGAGTCGTCTCAGTTTGATGCAGCCGTGCGAAAAGCATGTAGTATTCATCCTGATCACAATCGAAGACAAATTGAGAGAATGGCCGATTTATGATCCCGGTGCGGTCAATCCCCAGCATCTCGGTAATCGTGAGATTTGCCTGAACGATTAGTCCCTTCTCGGACAGCGCAAGATATCCTACCGGTGCGAAGTCGTATAGATCTGAGAACTTGTCTCTCGATTCGACAAGCGCTATCTGGGCAGCGCGCAGTTCCTCATTCTGGATATCGAGCTCGATCTGGTGAACACTCAGCTCGTGCACAAGGGTGCGAATGTCTTCCGGACCTAAGCTTGGAGGAGAATCTGGAAGGTGATCAAGAAAAGCCTCGGCTCGGCGCCGAAGATCAGAAGCGCTATTCGAAGTGCTCTTCTTCGCCCCATGTGATTCCGGAATCAGCATCAGCTTTCCAATCTGCCCGGATCGATATTCTCGAAGATTGATGGATTTGAAAATCTATCTGCTTTGCCAGCCACTATTTGGTTTCTGGCATCCCAATCGGGCATAATTTCAGATCAAAGACTCGCCATATCTCAGGACATTTCGCTTCGTTCGGAATCTGCGATGTCTGTCACGCTGATTGTCAGGCCAATAATGGCCCCGTCAGCCACCACTGGTCCAATTCGCCCCTCGAACATTCGGGTTTGTCTATTCTTCACCTTGAACTCGAATACGTAGCTTTCAGATTCGCCGGTCTCTCCGACTCTACTCAGGATTTTCCGTACCTTGGATTTGTGCCGTGATGGAATAAAGTCATAGAGCGGATATCCTTCCATTCTATCACGCGGCAGACCAAGAAAGGGGCGATTAACAAACTGTATGAGGCCCCTTACATCCAGGAACAAAAGGTGGTCAGTCGAGAATTCGGTGAGCGTGGTCCAGCGAGCTTGTACCTCGCGCAATTGCAGCTCCAGAGTCTTAGTTTGGGTAATGTCCTGCACCGTTCCAACCATACTGATTGCTTCCCCTGTTGCGTCGAAGCTGACTTCGCCCCAGACTCGGATATACTTTGTCTCCCCGGCATCTCTCTCAATTATACGGTGAGTCAGCTCATAGTTACTTTGCTTCTTGTATTCCTCGATAGCTTCTTTCGACATGATTTCACTATCATCCGGGTGTACGAACTCAATCTGGCGCTCAAGCGTGGGCTGGAAGGTGGCTTTGTCTACACCGAAAATATCAAACATTCCATCAGTCCATAGCATGCTGTCATTCGCAATATCCCATTCCCAGAATCCAGTCCTGGACGCTTTAGCAGCCGTGTTCAGCATTCGCTGACGCGTCTGCAATTCTTTCTCTGTATGCTTCAGATTGGTTATATTATCAAAAGTGATCACTACGCCGTCAATTACGTTGGTTGCTGTTCGATACGGCTGCACACGCATGGAATATGTTCGCCCATCCGAACTCGATACTTCACGCTCGATGGAATTTAGGTCCTTCAGGACATGTGTGGTCACCGAATCCAACTCCAATTTCACCAGATTAGAGGATAAGTCTCGGATCGGTCGCCCGATATCACTCCCGGCGAGGGGGAAAATACCCGTCATCTTCGGTGTAAATCGCCTGATGCATGTTTCAACATCCAGAAACAGCGTGGCAGTACCAGTACAATCCAGCAGGTTCTTGATATCATCGTGCGCTTTGCTGAGCTCCTCGATGCGGCCCTGCAGCTCGGCATTGACAGTAACGGATTCCTCATTCAGAGACTGGAGTTCCTCTTTCGACGTTTCCAGCTCCTCGTTTGTACTCTGCAATTCTTCATTGGTAGATTGGAGTTCTTCGTTTGTGGATCTGAGCTCCTCGTTAGAGGTCTGCAGTTCTTCAATAGTGGTTTGCAGAGATTCTTTTGTGTGCAGAAGTTCCTGCTCCAGTTCCTCCGCTGATATTCTCTTGACTTTGGCCGTCCCGTGCCTGGTCTTCAGAGTCACTGTCTTCGGTGCAGATATTTCATTGAATGTGATCATCATGAGGCCGGGAAGTTGACCATCCTCGATAAGGGGCTTGACTGTCAGATCGACGGACAGTAGCTTTCCATCGGATTGCACTCGAACGCCTCTGCATTCTACCTGTCGCCTATGCTGTGTGACTTGGCCAATTGCCTCATTCAATTTTGCCTTAAGTCCTTGGCGTGCCATTTCCACTATGTTAAGGCACGCCTTTCCTTCAGCCGGTTCGAGGTAGCGACCTGTCCGACCATGGAAGTACACCACATCGAGAGCATTGTCAACTATCGCACAGGGCAGTGTGTCACTCTGTCGAAGGATGGTCTCAGCGAGCTGAAGAGAGCTCAACTCCTCTGCTTGCCGAATCGACGCCGAGCCGACAGAATCAGCCGGATTAATCGACGGAGTGATCAATCGGAGCTCTCTGGCCGCTTGGCCTGTTATAGTCGTCGTCTTGCGGCGGTATATCTTCCACTTCTTATCCAGAGGGGCGAAGAGATCGGTCGCTTGACCAGTCGTCTCAGAAGTACCGAGGAAAAGATATCCGTTGGATTTGAGGCTGTAGTGAAATATAGGAAGCAGTTTACGTTGTAGTTCCGGTCCAAGGTATATCAACAGGTTCCGGCAGCAGAGTAGATCCACTTTGGTGAATGGTGGATCCTTGATAACATCCTGCGTGGCAAACACCAGCATTTCGCGAATAGCCTTCTTGATCCTGTACCTGCCGTCATCATCCTTTGTAAAGTGGCGCCGGAGCCGTTCAGGATCGATATCTGCGGAGATGCTCTCCGGGTACACGCCCTGACGTGCCCGGTCTATCGCATCTTCGTCAAGATCCGTACTGAATATCTGTACGTTAGGATGCGCATCGGTCTTCTGTATATGCTCGTGAAACAGGATACCGACAGAGTATGCCTCCTCGCCGCTGCTGCAACCAGGCACCCAAACACGGGCTGTGTAGTCATCAGGCTTATCAGAAAAAATGCTCGGAAGAACAGTATTTGCGAGAACCTCGAAGGCTTGGGGATCCCTGAAGAAGCTGGTTACGCCGACCAATAGTTCCTTAAACAGACTCCAGGCTTCACGGTCGCTTTCCTGCAGGAATCGCACATAGTCGGCCACTTTGCCTATCTGGTGAAGATTCATCCGTCGCTCAATTCGACGACGGGTCGTATTTGCCTTGTAGAGTGAAAAGTCGTGGCCGGTTCGAGCGCGGAGGATGATGCATATTTTTTGGAGCGCCTCAGGAGACTTTGTCATTTCCGTTATGGTATCTGGGACAGATATGTCCGATTCATGTTGGACATACTCTAGCAGACTTGAGGGCATCTTCTCGGGGGACAGAATGTAGTCTGCAACGCCGGCGGAGATGGCGCTTCGTGGCATCCCGTCGTATTTTGCGGACTCCTCCGACTGCACCATTGTCATACCGGTTTCGTCTTTGATAGCTTTCAACCCCAGAGTACCATCGGTGCCTGTGCCGGAGAGGATTATGCCAACAGAGTCGGAGCCTTGGTCCTGAGCCAGCGAGCGGAAGAAGCTGTCAATCGGCAGGTTTACACCTCGGGGCTCTGTCATCTCCAGCAAATGTAACACGCCCCTCAGGATGCCCAGATTTCGGTTCGGTGGTATTACATATACTCTATTGGGTTTTACAACGGTTCTGTCGCTCACCTGCTCGACTTTCATCTTCGTTTGCTTCTGAAGCAGTTCCGGTAGAAGGCTGACGTGAGAGGGATCCAGATGGGCGACCAAAACGAATGCAATACCGGGCTCATCAGGCACAGCACGGAAGAAGGTTTCAAACGCCTCAAGCCCCCCTGCTGACGCTCCTATTCCGACAACTGGAAAGGCGGCGCCTGATCGCCTTGCAGGTTGGGTCTCTCTCTTCTTCGGCACTTCAGATATCTTTGCAGCTTCCCTGCCGGAAGACTTGCTCTTCTTAGCCAACTTTTTCATAGTCAGATCGTTCGAACGCTTCTTCGTAGATACGGATTTCTTCTTCTGACGAGAGTTCCCAGCCTTCTTTTCTGTCGCGGGCATGCATGCCTCTAGTCCCGGTGATGTCGCTTGTGTCTGTTTCCATAAAAAGTATACATAGTGGCATTGACGATGTCAACAATTTTCGGTTGGTTTAGTTCTGCTGGTGTGGAGGGGTGATTTCGAATATCTGCAAACGGGGACCATATGGACTCTAATGATTCCCCGCGCGCGATTGGTGGATTCTGTACAGATGATTGGACCCGCGAATCTCTATGATCCGCGGGTGCTTTGTGCTGACCTCTCTCAAAGGCTTTGAGATACTGTCGCGAAATGCCTTATTTCGAGAGGTGTTTCAAGAGAAATAACATATTTCACCACCTGGTCCAGCAACGGCAATGCGCGCTACTTTTTCAGAAGGGCTATCTGTCCGGCGTGGTAGGCATCGTGCTGAGCCGTGCCATGAAATGTGGCATAGTAGGAAGAAAATCCCTCGAGTATTTGGCTGTCAAGCTTAGTGTCATCGATGGATACTATAGCTGCCAGCAGCTTATCATGACTGGCCTCAAGCTTCTCTTTGGCGTTCAGCCAGGCCGATTCACCGGTGTCTTCTACTGCGGGCCAATCATCTTCAGGTGTGAGAACAACCCGCTTGCCGTGCAGCCTTGCTACAATCTCATCATATGATGCGGTGACGTGCAGCACGATTTCCCAAATGCTGTGAGCGCTTGCATGCGGTTTCGCAGCCGCGCGCCCGGCGGTGACTCCATCGAGGACTTCGAGGAATGATGAACCATGCCATGCCTCTCCTCGAAAGGCTCTTGCCATCTGATCTCTAATTCTCTCAATCTCGGTCATAACATTCTCCTCACTCATGAATGAATCGGTTCTATTCAATAAGTCCCAGGTTCTTCATCAGTCTTTCCAACGGCCTTCTGATTCTCTCCGGAGAGATTCCATCGAATTCCAAGCTCTCGCAATCATTGAACCGCGCGAATTCGGACAGCTTCGCCGCAAAGGCGCTGAGGAACTGCTCGCTGTCCTTTGGCATCCGCTCGACCATCAAGTTGCGAATGATAAGAGCTTTTCTCTTACGATCGGCTTTCGGATCGAGTCTCCCAATCAGCATTTCGTCCCACAATATGGGATGCACCAGATATCCGAATTTCCTTTTGGCGGGTGTGACATAGCATTCGAGGGAATAATCAAAATCAAAGATCTGACTTATTCTGCTGCGCTGAATGATGAGATTGTCGAAGGGTGACATCAAATGAAGCCTTGGCGACATCTTCCTTAGCCGGGCAAGTTTCTCGACGGAATCTGAAAGCGCGAAATACTCGGTGTCTCCGTTTTCGCTGATTCTCAGAGTTGCAACTTCTCCTGAATCCTGCAGCTCCCGCAGCGCATCTGCAACCACATTCTTCCGGGCGGTGCGGATATGATCCTTGATTTCGCTTACAGTCGCTACACCATACGCGTTGAGCGCACGCCTCACGAGGAAGCGTCCCAGCTCATCGTCGTCGGGGACGCGCATGTCGGTGTCGCCCGGGATAACTCGTTCTGCAAGATCGAAGACTCTCTCAGAAGGTCGGCGCTCGCTGACGAAAATATCCCCCTTCAGTTGGAGAAGTTCGATCGCGGCTTTGTTCGGATTTCGTTCTCCGGGAGCGAGAGTCTCTGGAGGTGTGAAGTCCGACAAGCCGAGAGCTCCCTCCTGGCGAAATCGCTTTAGAACCGGCTTCATCAAATGACCGTACCTGGCAAGCCTCTCCTTCTCCCATTTGCTGTAAGGATCGTCGAATCTGTGCATTCGAGGCAGATAGAAGCGAAAGTCCTTCATCGGCAAATAGGAGAGAGCGTGTCCGAAATATTCGAATACTCTGCGATCGATTGCATGAAGTTCGTGCAGTGTCACAGGATCATAATCGGGAAGTCGAGTCCAGAGTGTGTGGTGGTGCGCTCTCTGAATCACCGACATCGAGTCTATCTGGACATAGCCGAGCATTTCTATCGCCTGGACTGCACCTTCCTTTCCCTTCGCTAACTTGACTCTGCCATCCAGAAGCTGTGCGTTTATCGCTATCCTTCGCGCTGTCTGAGACGATATTTTCATTGGTCGATCCGTGTTAGGTTGAACATAGGTTGATTCCTGTTTCACTTTGACGCGAATAGTTGGCTTGACTCTGCATGTTCAGGTCCCTATCATGTTGTCACCTTGAACGAGACTCACGGAAATAAGAAGCTCT
>JAHJOQ010000104.1 GCA_018820315.1 Candidatus Zixiibacteriota bacterium
TGCGATTTTGTCAATGATGAGCTTCTTGAGATCGGCGATCTTGATGCGGTCCTGATCCATCGTGTCGCGGTCGCGGAGAGTGACCGTCTCATCTTCTTTGGTCTGACCGTCAATCGTGATGCAGTACGGCGTCCCAGCCTCATCCTGTCTGCGGTAGCGCCTTCCGACCGCGCCGCCGTCATCGTAGAAGCACTTGAAATTCTGCTTGAGGTCATGATAGATTTCGAGCGCGATCTCCGGCATACCATCCTTCTTCACGAGCGGAAACACGCCGACTTTCACCGGCGCAAGTTTCGGCGCGATCGACAACACGACGCGCATCTCCCCTTTCACCTCTTCCTCTCGATATGCATCAACAAGGATGGTGAGAAGTGTGCGGTCGCAACCGGCTGAGGTCTCGATGATATACGGCAGGAATTTCTCTTTGCGCTGATCGTCGTAGTATCGCAGGTCTTTGCCGGAATGTTCGGCGTGGCGTGTCAGATCGAAATCGGTGCGGTTGTGGACACCCTCGAGTTCTTTCCACCCAAACGGATACTCATATTCGATGTCGATAGCCTTCTTGGCATAGTGCGCGAGTTCATCGGGGCCATGATCATGCGTGCGGAGTTTCTCTTTCTGGATTCCGAGATCGAGATAGTACTGCCAGCGTTGTTCTTTCCAATACTCGAACCACTTCTCATCCTCGGATGGATGAATGAAGAACTGCATCTCCATCTGCTCGAATTCGCGCGTACGGAAGATGAAATTGCCGGGTGTAATCTCGTTGCGGAACGCCTTGCCGATCTGCGCGATTCCGAACGGGACTCTTTGACGCGACGGCTGCAGGACATTGTGGAAATTGACATAGATTCCCTGTGCAGTCTCGGGACGGAGATAGACAACCGCGGAATCCTCCTCGACCGGTCCCATGAAGGTCTTGAACATCAGATTGAACATGCGCGGTTCGGTGAGATCGCATCCGTTTTCGACCGGCGATTTCGACGGCTTGTTCGGGCAGCGCGCCTCGCTGAGCGTATCGGCTCGGAATCGTGCCTTGCAGGTGCGGCAATCGACCATCGGATCGGTGAATCCTGCTACGTGACCGGAGGCTTCCCAGACTTTCGGATGCATCAGAATTGCGGCATCCAGACCCTCGACATCATCCCGCTTTTGGGTCATCGTGGTCCACCAGTCGTTCTTGAGATTGCGTTTCAGTTCGACGCCGAGCGGACCGTAGTCGTAGCAGCTTCCAATTCCACCGTAGATCTCTGATGACGGGAAAATATACCCGCGCCGTTTACAGAGAGAGACAATTCTATCCATCAGATCGTTGCTTTTCGCCTTAGCCACAGAGACCTCCTTGACCTATTCAGCAGGCTTGATGCGATCGAGAAAATCGAGGGACGCCAGCTTGGGCGCCCGTTCAGTATGGATGGAAAGAAACTTAAGAAGCATCGCGCGGACAAGCTTTTTCTGATCGTTCGAGAAATTGACGGAGCCCAATTTGTCCATGTCTGACGATAGAATCAGGTTCAGAACTCTGCGCGTACCTTTGTTTAGCTTGTAATAGAGAGCATCTTTATCGGCGGCACTCGCCGCCACAACTCCGCCATCTGCTGACGAGAATAGAGCTTCATCGATGTCAGAAAGATCCTCGCCGGTCTTTACGCAGCGATTGAATTCGGGGTGAAACCCGGAGAGACTGAGGAGTTTGAGCAAAAATGCCGCGAAGATAAACTCGAGTTTCGAGCCGTGACAGTAGTTCATCTGATAGAAACTCTTTTGCAGCAAATCGAAGACAGCCTCGCTCGATTCAGCTTGTGGCACAATGTCTTCCAGAGTTTCCACTATCGCCGACGCGTGCGACAAACGACGAATATCCTCTGAGAGTAACTGATTGCTTCGGATCACCTCGGCCTGAGAAACAATACCGAGTTTTTCAGCATCGGATTGATAGTAGAGAATCTCGGCGTGCGAGAATGGTTCGAGCCTGCCAACCATCACAGACTTCGGGTTGCGCGCGCCTTTTGCCAGAAGGTTTTGTCTGCCCCCATCTTTGAGGAAGCAGTAGACCAGCAGCGAAGATTCTCCTGAGCGGGCATTCTTCAGAATTACGGCTTCTGTTTTGTGCAGACTCATTCTGGTGTGTAGCTTAGTTTTTCCGGTATTCGGATAATGACTTCGCCCTTTTTGGCGAGGCCATACTTCTCACGGGCAAGTTTCTCGACATATTCCGAATCAGACTTGATTCGCTCCAGGCGGGTTTCGAGATCGACAATTTCAGCAATCAACTGCCGCTTCTCCACCTGGAGTTGATTCCTGTGCCTCTGCATCCGCATAAGGTTCAGGAAACCGAACTCACCACCGAGGAAACTGTACGATATGAACGCCACGAGGCAAATGACACCACCGCGTATGAGATATTTCCGGTAAGGCGACGCCTTCTTGCGTAGGCGTTCGATCAGCTTGCGCGGTGATCTATCCTTTATCTGTCTCGGTTTCCGCAAATCTATCTCATTTCAGGTTGTAGAACGCTGACATCCCCGAAAAATGCGCCGTGCCGGCAAGTTCTTCTTCGATTCGGAGCAACTGATTGTATTTTGCGATTCTGTCTGTACGGCAGCCCGATCCGGTCTTTATCTGGCCAGCAGCCGAGGCCACGACCACATCAGAGATTGTCGTATCTTCCGTTTCGCCCGAACGATGCGAGACTACCGCAGTCATGCCGTTTAGCTTTGCCATCGTAATCGTGTCGAGCGTCTCGGTGAGAGTCCCGATCTGGTTCAGTTTGATCAGAATGGAGTTTGCTGCATTCAGCTCGATACCCTTTGCGAGACGTTTCGGATTGGTGACGAACAGATCATCACCGACAATCTGGACACGGTGTCCGATGCGCTCGTTGATCTTGACAAATCCGTCCCAGTCATCCTCGGCGAGGCCATCCTCGATTGATATGATCGGGAAATCCATCGAAAGTTGCTCGTAGAAGTCGACCATCTCGTCAGACGATAGTTTGCGTCCCTCGCCCGCGAGATTATACATCTTTGCCTTGTCGTCGTAGAATTCGCTGGCCGCGGGATCGAGAGCGATGAACACCTGCTCGCCCGGAGAGTACCCGGCTTTCTCGATTGCTTCAATTATGACTTCGATTGCTTCGCGATTCGATTTCAAGTTCGGCGCAAAGCCTCCCTCGTCGCCAACAGCGGTGCTGAGTCCCTTGGAATGGAGGACTTTCTTGAGATTATGGAAAATTTCTATGCCGCATCTCAGTGAATCGGAGAAGCTGTCAAATCCTGCAGGCATGACCATGAATTCCTGCAGATCGACGTTGTTGTCGGCATGCGATCCGCCGTTGAGGATGTTCATCATTGGGACCGGCAGCAGATTGGCATTCGTGCCACCGAGATACCGGTAAAGCGGAGTACCCATGTAATCGGCAGCGGCTTTGGCGCAGGCGAGCGAGACGCCGAGGATAGCGTTGGCGCCAAGTTTCGACTTGTCGTCGGTGCCGTCGAGATCAATCAGGAACTGGTCGATTAGTCGTTGCTCAGTTACCGGAATCGCCTCGTCCACAAGAGGAACCGCGATTTTCTCATTCACATTTTCGACAGCCTTGAGTACACCCTTGCCGAGGTACCGTTTCTTGTCACCGTCGCGCAGTTCGAGCGCCTCGTGGGCGCCGGTCGATGCGCCCGATGGCACAATCGCTCGTCCGAACGAGCCGTCATTGGTGAGGACTTCGACCTCAACCGTTGGATTTCCGCGTGAATCGAGTACTTCCCTGCCATGAATGAGTATTATATGAGCCATCAATTTCTCCTTGGTTTTGAGCGCATTACGCGTGGGGAAGGTAGATGATGACCCGTGTTCAGGCAACAAAAAACTGGGGGGATGGTGTTTGCAGGTCAGTGATCTGAAGTCACGCGGAGGGCAGCATCTCACTCAGAGATCCTGAGCTGCTTTGCTATCACCTTCGGAATTCCAATGTGGAATACTGGAAGAGATGGAAGCGTCATCAACTACAAAGGCTGCACTATACTTAGCCCTCGTAATTGCCACGTAAAGGGCTGGCTTGTCAACTTTCTCCTCGGGATCACCAGAGGCAAGATATCCGAGCATGGATTTAGTTGGAAATATAAGGACACGGTCGTAGGTCTTGCCCTTAGTAAGGCCAATATTGATCGCAGGGAAACCGGAAGTCACTGCCGTCTTGTTATACTGTAGCAGGCTCGGACGGTACGCTCTCATGTATTCCGCTATGTCCACCCGATTCACCGAAAAGACGCCATCATGTCCCGTCCGGACTGCATTTGACGAAGTCGTCTTTGGCAATTCCGGAAACAGACGGTCCGCAAAGTCGCACAGCTCTTGATTGCAGCGGTGACTATTGCAGTGTTCATCTATCGAAACCAGACCGAGTCGTCTTTGTTCCTTTAGCCAACCGTAGATTCGACTCCCCCTCCACTGCTTGTTCTTCATAGCATTGTTGGTGCTGTATGTTGCCTGACGCGGATCGCCCAAGACCTCAACAGAAATCGTGGATCTAAACAGCATCTCCAAGACTGAGAGGTCGTAACCAGCAAGATCTTGAAGTTCATCTACAAATATCTTGCTGTATATCTTCTCCAACCGTTTACCTATCAGCCCGTCTGACTTCTTGTTGCATTCATCGACAAATTCAGCTACTTTAAAGTCGTATATATCGTTCATGCCGGTGAAGTAGTTGTTCTTCTTGTGGAATTTGGCACTTTTTTTCCCATAATATATCGATCTTGCACGCGGCCAATCTCCCATTTGATTCTGATAGGGGCGTACGCCATGCCGAAGCAGAAATGTAAACCATGTCTGTACTGTTATCTTCTCAGGAACATATCCAGCTCTATCGATTAATAGACCCCTTACTTGTTCCAGATTTGGATTCGTATAGGTTGTAATTAATATCCGACCACCAGTGTAGCTCAATGCCTGATCGACAATATGAGTTGTCTTTCCAGAGCCGGCAGCAGAGATAAGAGCAATACTGTTATGACTTGACCGCATCTCTAATATACTCCGGCATCGCGACCTCAGTCTTCTCATCGAAGATCCGAAGCGCGCACTCTGTTTTGTTATTACACATATAGTCAAGCGCCTCCTGATCGTCCGAGAATTCTCTGTCGAGCATCCGACTTAGGTTAGTAAGTCCGATGCTTTTGAGTAGTTGCGGTTCGAGCGAGGGGGCCAACTCGTCGGTCGATGCGCAGATGCGGATTGTCGGCGCGCCGCTATACGGTTTATATTTCTCCTGCACGTTCTTTTCATAATCCGCGTCGTTGTCAGTAACTACTACAACTTCTTTGTTCAGTTCTTTCGCAATATCCAAGAATCTGCGGAAGGACAAACCCCGGACGTTGATTACGTCTACGCGTTCTTCAATCGGTAACTTCCCGTGCTCTTGCAAGTAGGCTTTCTGCACAATCAGTTCGTCTGATGGACCCTCAACCAAGATCGCTATTCGTGCCAACACTAACCTGAGAGTGTCATAGCCAGATAGCTTGCGAAAGTACTTCAGAGTATCTCCAGGCAATTGTCTCAATGTCGTAGCAGCTGAGCTGCCGAGTAAAATGAGATTCTCAAGCCCGAGCTTATTGAGTACATAAGCACTGTGTGTGGTCAAGATTATCTGTTTCTCGAGGCATCTATCCTTGACCTTAGAAATCAACGAATTCATTGACGAGAACGACAGATGATTCTCCGGCTCTTCAATTAGGACAATGTCAGTCTCGGTGGCTTTCCTGTCGAGGGCCAACAGTATCTTCAGTGCGCTCTGTTCACCCTTACCGATCAGCTGAAACGGAAGTTTATCCAAGTGGGGGACCAGATTCGTTTCCCAATTCGATTTCTGGGAAATGTCCATTGATATGGACAAATCTTTCTCTGTGATCGCCCCCTTCTTGCCAATCAATCTATCGTTGATATTCCGAATGGACTGGGTCTCGGCGAAAGCCTCTTTCAGACCTCTATACGCTATGTTCAATTCCGCTCGCTCTTTCGCATCAAGACTGGATCTGATGATATCCTGCAAGTAGTAATCGGTGCCGCTCTGGAGACGGATTGTGGTCGCGTCTATGTATGACGACCGTATGTTTAGACCGCGTGCCGTGAGGGCGTTATGGTCAAATGAATACCACTGACATTTGTAGTATTCGGTTGGTATCAACTCCACTTTGACGTTATCGTGAATCAGGCTTTCGTACTCTTCTTTATAGTCTTCATCAAACACAATTTCCAGCTTAACACCGACGCAATCCTCTTTCTTGGAGTTGTTGGTACCCCTTAGCGAAGCCAAGTCATCGTTGTTTTCAAGATACAATTCAATGATGATTTCAGGCGGGGCGATGGGTTTCCTAGCGACGATGGAGTCAATGTATTCACTGGCAACACATGCGTTGAACAAATAGGGCGTTAACTCGTACTCTATCAACCTTCCATTTAGACGTTTCGTCAACGCGAGATTGATGGCTTCAAGAATGGTGGACTTGCCAACTTCATTATCACCGACGAGAATGTTGAAGCCGGTATTCAACTCAAGCTCGAACTTCTTGAAAATCTTGTAGTTCTGAATATATATCTTCTTGATCATAGTTCCCCCGGATTATGACAACTCTATTACCAACACGATTGCCATCAGAAAGCTTGATTCAATTTCAGCTGAGGACTCAGCGATGGCCCTTACATTCTAACAACTATTAATGGGTTTGTCAATCCATATACAGGAGCTTGCGCATGTCCTCAAATTTCATATATTAGATCGCTATGGATAAGCAGTCGAAAGATGAGGCACAATTCAATCACAGAAATCTCGCTATCGTCGTCGCGGTGGCGCTGATTGTCAGGCTTGTATATCTGATCGAGGCATCAGCGTCTCCGTTTTTTGAGAATCTGGTGGCCGATCCGCGATTCTATGATCTATGGTCAAAGTCGATCGCGAGAGAAAGCTTCTTCCCCGATTTCGCACTCTTTCGCGCGCCACTCTATGCGTATTTCGTCGGAATCTTCTATGCCGTTTCAGGCAACAGCAAATTCGTCGTAGGAATTGTTCAGGCAGTTGTCGGATCGTTCTCGTGCGGTCTGACCTTTTTGATAGCCCGCCGGTTCTTCTCTGAGAAGATCGCGGTGACATCCGGTTTGATCGCGGCATTGTATGGAGTCTTCATCTATCTCGGCGCCGGACTCTTCCCGTCAACATTGGCAACGTTTTTCCTGCTCCTGAGTCTCTTCTATCTGGCGCGTATCGACAAGGACTCTCCCCTCAAGCAGTATCTCTTCGCAGGGCTGTTCGCAGGTCTGGCAGCGATCACAATGCCGTTCCTGATTATATTTGGAATCCTGGTATTCGTGTGGATACTGTACAGGTTCAGAGTGAGCTTGATGACAAAACTCTCCAGATGGGGAGTCTTGCTCGCCGGTATGTCGATCATAATCGCGCCGCTGACCTTTCACAATCTGTCGAAGTCCGGCAACTTCATTCTGATTTCTTCGAATATTGGTATCGAGCTGTTCGCCGGAAATAACGCAGCATCAGATGGCAAGACGCCATATCTTGTGGGACAGAATCCGGAAACAATGCGGAACTTCGTGGCAGCTAAGAATCTCGCTGAGAGTCTGAAGAAAGAAGAGTTGTCGGCAAGGGGTGTCTGTACTTTCTATCTGGATCAGTCGCTGACGTTCTTGACCAGAGAACCGGGGAAGGCGCTTGGAAACTTCACCAGGAAAGTCTCGCTGCTTCTTAACGGCCATGAAATACATTCTGACGGATCTGTCTATTTCGACCGCAGATTCTCGACAGTATTATCGGTCCTCGTGTGGGATAGAAGCCTGAGCTTCCCAATGGGATTCCTGATCCCGCTTTCTGTCGTCGGGCTGCTTCTCACAATCGTCGCTTGGCGTAGGCTCATGCTGCTATACGCATTCCTGGTTTCTACTGCGCTTGTGCCGTTCCTGTTGTATGTGAACATCGAGACACGCAGTCCAATGCTTTATGTTGTGATTATTTTCGCATCTGTCGGAATATTCGAGATCATCAATCGAGTGAAGGCGGGAGAAATACGCAGGCTGACAATCCCGATCCTGATCTTTGCAGCGTTTCTGTTTATGTCGAACTATGATTTCGTGAATCTCGATGAGGACTATGCCACCCAGCACCTCAGGCTCGGCACTATAGCCTGGAACGCAGGGGATACCGACAGGGCTGAGAGAGCATATCTCGATGGCCTCGAAATCAACGCGGACTCCCCGACACTGCTCAATGGCCTCGGTAACGTCTACTCAAAGCAGGAAGTGTATCAGGAGGCTGAGAAGAAGTATCGCCGAGCGCTGTCTGTGCGGCCCGATTTCTACGACGCTCGCAGGAATCTGATTCTAACGCTTGAGAAACTGCAAAAGGATGAACTTCTCTACGACGCTTACGCGGAGTTTCTGACCTATTTCCCGAATTCGGAATTCGGACTTGTGCGCATGGCGGAACATCACCTCGAACGGGGTCACAACGACTCCGCCGCCGTTTACTATGAAAGATGGGTGGCAATCTCACCGGATAATCCTGATGCTCTGTTTGGCCTCGCTCACGCCTACAGCAAAATCGGAAAGGTCGCAGAATCGCGGGAGTTGTACGAAGCGCTTACGCAGAAATACCCTGAGGAACCGACTGTGCATCTGAATCTTGGTATTGTCTACATGCAGCTCGGCTACGATAATCTCGCCGAAGAGGAATTCCAGACCGTTCTGTATTATGATTCGAGCAGCACTTACGCGCTATATAATCTTGGGCGAATGTTCGAGACTCGTGGAGACTCCGCACTCGCGCAGAATATGTTTGTGAAAATACTCACGGTCGATCCCGACTTCTACGAGAACCCTGAGGAAATACTTGATTCACTGCTCAAGTACGCGATTCCTGCCGATTCGCTTATGAAAGAAGAGTGAGGTTGACCATTTCGTCGAACTTGCCAAGTGACTTCCCCCGATTGGAGTTGCCATAGTGCCCACCAGAATCTCGATAGGGTCCGAGATAGAAGTCACCATTGATTCAATGGCGTTCACCGGCAGAGGTGTCGGTCGAGTCGGAGACAAAGTAGTCTTTGTAACGGGCGGAATCCCCGGCGACAGACTTACGGCGAGAATCGTGAAGAAGAAGCGCTCCTTCCTGGAGGCAGTGGCGATTGACATTATCGAGCCATCGGATGATCGCATCAAAGCGCCCTGCAGGCATTTCGATGTCTGCGGCGGGTGCAGCTTCCAGAATGTGCCGTACGAGAAGCAGTTGCACTACAAGCAGGATTTCATCAGGGATGCTCTGGTGCGTATCGGCGGCGAGCAGAATCCGCCGATCAAAGAGATAATCCGATGTCAGCAGGAATTCTACTATCGCAACAAAATGGAATTTTCGTTTCTGCCGATTGCAGGGGCGCCGGCAAGGCTCGGTCTGCATGTGCGCGGAAGATGGAACGAAATATTCGATGTGGAGGAATGCCTGCTGCAATCAGAGCTTTCCAACGAGATTCTCGCTGAGACGAAGAAGCTCGTTAACGAGCTTGAAATCCCCGCCTATCACATCAGCGAACATCACGGTTTCATTCGATTTCTGGTGATCCGCGACAGCAAGCAGACGGGAAGAATACAGGTTAACATCGTCACAAATAAGGGCGACCGCCCTGAGATCATGAAGATTGTGGAAGTTCTCAGATCAAAATTCGACAAGATTGCCGCTATTTATCGGACTATCAACTCGTCACAAGCAAATGTTGCGGCTGGCGAACGCGAGGAACTTCTCTGGAGCGATGGTGATTTCTTCGAGATTATCGGACCGCACAAATTCAAGGTCTTGCCTATGACATTTCTTCAGACGAACACTTATCAGACGGAAGTCCTCTACAATCAGACACTGAGAGCCGCCGATTTTTCACCGGATCAGAATGTTCTCGATCTCTACTGCGGTTGCGGCACGATATCCCATTTCATTTCGCCATTGGTGAAATCGGTGCTCGGCGTGGAGCTTAATGAGGCGGCTGTGTGGCTGGCAGGTGAGAATGCAAGAATGAACGGGATATTCAACTGCCGATTCGTGGCAGCGGATGCAGCACGGTATCTTACAGAATTGAAGCATCAGGATGCGTATTTCGACCGTATTGTCGTCGATCCCCCAAGAGCCGGAATCGGCAACAAAGTAGTCAGGCGGCTGGCGCGTCTAAACCCGCCTGTTGTGGTCTACGTGTCATGCAATCCCTCGACTCTCGCCCGCGATGTGGAGCAGTTCAGGGAGCACGGATACAGGCTCATGGATGCGGTTCCGGTCGATATGTTTCCGCATACATTTCACGTGGAAACAGTCTGCAGACTCGAAAGAAACTGATCCACGAGCCTTTTGGTTGCTTTTTTCTTATCGATAAGCCATATATACTTGAGATTTGGGAATTTCCAGCCGATAACATTATCGAACGGATCGAGTAACTGCAGCCATAACAACAAGCCGAATGCATATGATGAGAATCCTCCATACAGCAGATATTCATCTCGGCGTCAAGCTTGCCGGTCTCGGTAAGGCTGGCGATAAGGTCAGGTCGGCGCTGAAAGCGACTTTCACAGAGATGATTGACACGGCCATCTCTGAAAGGGTCGACGCGGTCGTGATTGCGGGCGATCTCCTTAATTCGAACCGAACATCGAATTCGCTGGTCCGATTCGCGTTCAGCGAAATTGAGCGGCTGGGAGATATTCCGTGCGTACTGCTTCCGGGCACTCACGACTGTCTGGAGGAAGGGTCCGTGTACCTGAGTCTAGATGACAGCGAGATACCATCGAATCTCAAGATATTCCTCGATCCGAAGAAGCCTGTATTTCATCTTGAGGACAAAGGTGTCACTTTCTATGGTCTGCCGAACATGGCTCCGAGGTCGACAATGAATCCAATCGCGTCGATTTCACGACAGGATCACGAGGGCAAGCACATCCTTCTTGCCCACGGATCATATATGATTCCTGATAGAACAGCAGCGGACGATCATCCATTCGGACTAGATGATATTGACAACTCAGGGTTCGACTACATAGCACTCGGACATTGGCATTCATGTTTTGAATTGCCGACAACGAAAACCAAGGCAGCATATTGCGGCTCGCCGGAGACGCTTGCGTTTGATCAGACCGGCTCGGGTCATTTTCTGATTGTGAGTCTCGATGATCAGGTGACGATTGACAAACGCGCTGTCGGAAGAATGCATTGGGAAGAGATCGAGCTTTCATCGGCCAGTTTCAAGTATACGATCGAAGTGGAGCGAGAATTGCAGAAATATATTGGTGAGCACAGGCTGCTGCGGGTCAAGATGACCGGACTCGCTTCGACAGACAGCCTTATACGGTTTGACGAACTGTATGATCATCTTGCCGAGAACTTCCTGTACCTGTCGATAGTCGACAAGACTGAGACTGTGCCCGGAGAACTGAGAAAACTGAACCTTCCTCGCACCACTATCCTGGGTCAGTTTGTCACGCAGGTTGCGGAAGCGATAGAAGAAGCGACTGATCCCGAAGAGATAGAAATTCTCGAGGAAAGTCTGAGGACCGGATACGCAATGTTGTCCGGTAAGGACCTCATGTAAGGCAGATCATGCTAATAGGCAAATGCGAAATTAACAGATACGGCAAGCTGAACCAGTTCTCAACATCGTTCAGCACCGGTATTAACGTCATAAAAGGACCGAATGAGGCCGGGAAATCGACTCTTGTAGATGCGCTCACCGATGCCCTCTTCGAGAATCCGAAAACTCAGAAGAAGGATGTTAAGGCGAGAACCAGTTGGGGATCAGATAAAGCTTTCCACATCTCGCTCGATTTCGAATCTGAAGGCCTCTTCTATTCGCTTACGAAAGACTTCGACAGCGGCGAGGTACAGCTTCTCAAGAAATCGTCAGGAGAAACACTCGACGACAAGAAGCGTGTCGATTTGGTTGTGTCGGAGAGTCTCGGCCTATCGAATAGGGACATATTCCTCGCGACATCCTGTATCAGGCAGGATGAAATGGCTAGGATCGCCGAGTCGCCCGATGCGATCAAAGACCGGCTCGAAGCACTGATTACCGGCGGAAAAGAGGAAGTGCTCGCTTCGAAGACAATCGACAAGCTATCCGCTCTGATCAAATCGCTCAAGAAAGAGGGACATAAGCACAAAGGCCAGATCCAGCGATTGGAAGATGAAAAGAGCGACGTCGCATATGAATTGGACAAAGCCAGGCGTGAAATTGAGACAATCGGATCGAACCGTACTGCACTGAAAGAGATCAGATCGAGTCTGGATGCTCTCACCGAGGACTTGAAGACCAAAGAGACCTTGAAGAAGAATGCGCGGCTAGCCGCTGACGCCACCGAGAGCGTGGCTCGGCTGGAGGCACGGTTCGGAGAGCTCTCCTCGCGAATCAACAATATCAAGAACTCAGAGGCAGAGGTGGGTCGCCTCCGTGGAGAATTATCGAAAGTACCGAGGATCAATCCCAACGACATTAAGATAGCGGAAGAGCAGGTCGCACAGAGGACGTTTATAAAGTCCAAGAAGGAAACAGCAGAGAAGGAAGTGCTGGAGCATGAGGAGAGTGTTCGCCTTGCAAAGCCGAGTGCAGCTGTCAAGGTACTGTCATTCCTCAGTCTCTTTGCATGTGCGGGATCTGCTTTCTACTGGTATCAGTATACGAGCATGACAAACATAAACTTCCTTATCGGTTCGGGAGCTGCGCTGCTTCTGTTTGCCAGCTTTTCAATCCTGTGGTCCAAGAGCGGTCGGAACTGCGCCCGAATGAGAGCGAAGTATGAGATGAGCAGGGAGGCGCTGCAGGAAACAGAAGACGATCTCAAGACATGCCGTGATACCATATCATCAATTGTGAAAAAGTACGAATTCTCCAACGTCGATTCGCTGAGAGAGTCTTTCGAGAAGCGCTCAGAACTTGAAATCGGTATCAAGACTGAGCTGAGACGCTATGAAGAGCATCTCAACAACAAGACTCTTGCAGGTCTGGAAGATGACTTGAAGGTGGTCACACGCGAGCTCGCGGTCGAGAACGAGAAACTCCGTGAATACAGTCTCTATACGATTAAGCCTGAGAAGCTTGCCGAAATCGAACGGTCGCTGGAAACGATGGGAGAGAAGAAGAAGAGTCTAGCGCTGGAACTGACGACTGTCGAACGGCATCTCGAATTCGCAGAATCGGGAATGGAACATCAGGCGTCACTTGAAGAGCGGTACGAGGAGTTGGAAGTCCAATTGTCTCGCCGTCATAGACAATTGCTGATGCTGGAGAAGACACGGGAATTCATCGAAAAAGCTCGCAAAGATGTTTTGACATCGAGCCTCCAGCTTCTCGATGATGAGACTTCTGATATTCTGCGCGAAGTTACCGGCGGCAAATACACACAGGTCAGATTTGACCGGCAGAGTCTCAAGTTCGAGGTCTTCTCGAATGAAATGAACGACTGGGCCGAACCTGAAAATTGTCTCTCGCGCGGAACAATAGATCAGCTCTACCTTGCCGCGCGTCTTGCGATGGTCAAGATTATCTCCGAAGACCGTCATCCGGTGATAATACTCGATGATCCGTTCGTCACCTTCGACAAAGAGAGGCGAGATAATGCGCTGACAGTTCTCAAGCGCCTCTCCGACCGCTATCAGATTTTCCTTCTCACTTGCCACGATCACTACGATAATCTCACACCAAACGTAATTAGCATGGCGTAGACATCGCATTGTCGTAGGTCAGCGATCCCCGCCTGATCGAGTGAAGCGAAGAGCAGGTCCGAGCGAAAGCGAGGAGATCCTGACACGCTGCTTGTAAACCGCGATCACAGATCGCGGCCACACAGCCGGAATTGTGATCGCGGTTTGTGAACTCCTGTATGTTCTCTATCCGCGGACTGGCTGTGAGGATGCGTGGCGGTATGCGGTATAGAATCCTAACGAATCCAATTCTTCATTGTGCTTCTTGGTGATCGTCTTGATATCGAGACCGAACACCGGCTTCTTTGAATTGACTTTGTCTCTGAAGGTCAGACTCCACCATGCAATCGCCTCGACGACATCTGAATCGAGATTCTTATCGGCACTTCTGATTAACTCGACTTTGCCGTTGTTGTCCACAGCAAACTTCTTCAGCGTCGGGAAATGATCCAGAATGTCCTCCCTCGCCTTACGTAGCAACGCTGACGTGCCATACGGTCCGATTTCGGAGGCTGTCATAAGGTATTCGCTGATACTGTTGAATGCTTCGATAAGTATGGATATCGACGCCGGTGTAAGCTGTTGTGTCTTTCTCGCGGGAGCAGATGCAACTGAGACACTCCGCAGAGAGACCAGACCGGACTTCATTACGAGTTTCAATGTTTCGAAATTCAGATCGTCCCGAGCAAGAATGAGTACCGCATAATCCTCATCCGATTTGATCATCAGCCATCCCGACTCGAATCGAATCTTGAAAGCAGATGTGGTCTGAACGGCACTGACCATTCTTTGCAGCATCCTTTCGAGTTCCTCTTTCTTCGGCTCACTGAATCGTGCAGAGAATAGACTATTCGTCATACCGGTATAACGGTCCAGGATTGACACTCCCGTGACCCCAACGACACCGCGCAGTTGTTCGAGGATTCTCTTCATCAGGCCTTCTCCATCACGGATCTGAGATCGCGCAGGATCGATCTAATGTCACAGTTCGGTTCGAACGCTACGACGTAGTATTTCTCGTCACGTTTCAGGATCATCAACTGCTCTTTGTCGAGAATGATCTCACCTTCGGTCGCTTCGCCAAGCGTAGAGACATCGGATAGGAACTTGCAGAGGGATATAAGACCTTCGAAGACGGCCGCGTATTCCGGCAGTAACTCTCTTCCGGATGAATCGATGGTTACAATTCCCTTATCAGTGAGACACCAGGCGCCGTTGATTCCATCTACTCGCGCTAATCCCTCAAGCACATCGGCTGTGCCTTGCGACTTATGACCGCTGACAATCTGCCTTTTCTGGGATTCTATTACTGTGACGACTTCGCCATGCTGGCGCCCGATAAACTTCTCGACAGCTATCTGCTGCTCCTGAGATTCTACGGGGGCGTCCCAGTCCTTCTGGATTTTGTGGAGAACCACTCCATCGAGGCAGACGGTAGTTGCAACACGGGGATGGGGTCGTCTGGAGAATTCAGTTTGAATCTGAACTACGACCCCGTCCTCGGTAACTTTGGATAGCCTTCCTGCAGGCAAAAATTCATTCATCGATGCTGATCAGATCAGCATTTCGAAAATCCACACGACGGACATACAACGCATCCGGAGTCATGTTGCACACGCCCGCCGCAATCGGGGCAAACATCATACGAGGATTGAGCGTTAATCCTCTTCTTGCCGTTTCCGAAATGCTTTTTTAGAACCTTTGCGATGGCGTCCGGAATTGACATAACCACGCCACCATTCTGGTACACAGGCGACGCCCCGCCAATGCCTAACAACTGTTCTATTATATCGTCAACATTGAGTCCTGATCTTAATGAAAGAGAGATCAATCTACAAACAGCCTCGGTATCCGCCATAGTCGAAAACCCCGATTTTCCGATCTGAGCAAATACCTCGAAAGGAAATCCCTCATGGTAGTTGATGGTAACATAGAGATTTCCGTAACCCGTCTTGATCTTCTCGGTAATGCCGGTCAATGTATCCGGTCTCTCCTGGACACGCGGCTGATAGATGATTTTCGGCACAGCCTCGGCAGGTGCACCTGTCTCGGCTCTTTTCGTAGCTCCCGTTGAAAGTACCTGGTCTGCGCGACTGCCGTCGCGGTAGATCGTAACGCCCTTGCAGCCGAGTTTGAAAGCGAGCCAATACGCAGTCTTGACATCGTCGAGGGAAGCATCTTGCGGAAAATTGATTGTCTTTGATATGCTGGTGTCGCAATTCTTCTGGAATGCCGCCTGCATGCGGACATGCATCTCAGGAGAGACGTCGGCAGCAGTATCGAAAATTCGCCGCACATCTTCCGGGATCTCTTCCATGTCCTTGATACTGTTGCTCTTGGCAATCTTCTCCATCAGTTCGGTGGAGTAAAACTTGCGTTCCTTGGCAATCTTCTCAAAAGCAGGATTGGCATCGATTAGTTTCGTCCCATCCATCACATTCCTGACGAATGAAACGGCATAGTACGGTTCGATACCGGATGAGCAGCCTGCAATTATGGAAATAGTCCCTGTCGGAGCGACTGTGGTGACAGTGGCATTTCTCATCGAGACACCCTCGTCGGCAAAGGTCGAATGGGACCACCTCGGGAATTTGCCGCGCGATTTGGCCATTTCCGACGAATGGAAGTGACCCTTCGTGTTAATGAACTCCATCACTTTCTCGCCAAGCGCAAGTGCGGCTTCGGAATTGTATGGTACTCTCAGCTGTGCCAGCATATCAGCCCAGCCCATCAGGCCGAGACCTATCCGTCGGCTGGCGCGGGTCTGATCTTCAATTTCCCTGATCGGATACCTGTTCTCATCGATTACATTATCAAGGAAGTGCACGCCGAGCTTGACAAGCTCATGCAGCTTATTCCAATCGACACCTTTTTCAGGCTCTGCCGGTGAATAATCGGCCGGTAATGGATCGAATAGCACTTTGCCGATGTTGATCGAAGCCAGGTTGCAGGAATCGTATGGCGGCAATGGCTGTTCGCCGCAGGGGTTGGTCGCTTCGATCATCTCGATCTTCTTCGTCGGATTGTTGGCGTTCATGCGATCGACAAAGATTATTCCCGGCTCGCCGGTTTTCCACGCATGCTCGACAATCTTCTCGAATACACTCGTAGCATCGAGTCTCTGGGGCTCGCCATCTTTCTTGAGAACATCATTCGTGCGAGGATCTATGAGATCGTAGTCGCGCTTTTCCTCCACGCTACGCATGAATTCATCGGTGAGCGCTACAGAGATATTGAAATTCGTAATCTCGGTGGTATCGTCCTTGCAGGAGATGAACTCGAGAATATCGGGATGATCCACTCGCAGGATGCCCATGTTTGCTCCGCGACGCGTCCCACCCTGTTTGACAGCCTCGGTAGCCGAGTTGAAAACTTTCATGAATGAGACAGGACCGGATGCGACACCCGATGTCGATGCCACATTTGAGTTCCGGGGGCGGAGTCGCGAAAACGAGAACCCTGTTCCGCCACCCGACTTGTGAATCAGGGCGGCATGTTTGATCGTGTCAAATATTTCTTCCATCGAATCGCCAACCGGAAGTACAAAACAGGCGGATAGCTGCCCAAGCGGGCGGCCGGCGTTCATGAGAGTCGGTGAATTTGGCATGAATTCGAGATCGGTCATCGCGCTGTAGAACTGGTCGGCTGTCATCTCGACCTGTGCGTCCGTGGCACCGTAGTGCCGATCAGCCTTCGCCATATTCAAAGCTACCCTTTGAAATAACTCGTTGGGAGTCTCAATTGGCTTGCCTTCATTGTCTTTTATCAAATAGCGGCGCTCAAGGACTTTGAGAGCATTCTCTGAAAGCTGCAGTCTCTTATCAATTCGCATCAGCTCCCCTCCTCAGTGTTGCGAATGATCACACAATCATTGTCGTCAATTTCATACTCCTTGAATACAATCGGAGCTTCATTTTTCATGATCCGCAACATCTCGGTGCAGATCTTCCGTATCTCCCAGTGAGCGCGCTCGGCACAGCGAATAGCGAAAATGTGTCGCAGCTCTCTGAAGTTTGCGGTCACGACGATCTCAGAAGTGATGCCGCCCGGAAGAATGTATCTGGCATCTTCTTTTGGCACACCGGCATCGACCATCTCCTGGTACAACTTGTAGCACTCGTCGGCCACCTCGAAATAGCGATCCTTGAAGCCTCCCTCGACAATCGAGTCCGGCTCGACTACCTCATAAGGCTTGCGGGATCCATAATGCACATAGCGCTGCGATTCCTGAGACGGCGACATCAAGCGGTGTCGAACCATCTCATGGGTGAATACCCTTGAAGCTCCCTTAATTCTGAAGGTCGCGGATGCATGTTCCAGAACAGAATGGTGTCCCTTGCGGATAACCTTCCGTATCAACTCCTCAGTCGATGCGGGCGGATTGTACCGGTGGAATGAAAGATAGCAGGTCCGGCATGCTCGTTCAATCACATCCTCGCCATTGGGCGTGATCGCCATGAGGATCACTTCTGGTACCGCTTTTCTAACCATTCTTACGGTTTCCTTGGTGTCGGTCATTTGGCCTTCCATGGCTAATACCCTCGATTTGAAGTATATATGAAACAGCGATTTTGATTCCATTCTCCATCGCCATAGTACTCAAGACCTGAATCATGCCAATCATTTCTCTTTGGTGCACACAGCAGAATGACACAATTGTCTATTTACTCACTCCAGATCAGCATAGATTCTTCACTCGTGATGCACACAGATTATCCCACAGCCCTCAGAAACTCTCACAAACTATTGCAATGAATAGCAATAGGTTAGCGAGGCAGATTAAAGCGTTATTCAATCACCGAAGCGGGGAGCAAGTTATGATATAGGTATTGTTGAGTCAAGTTAAATTTGAATAAAATCTGAAGATTCTCACAATATATTGTGCTTCAGGGATTTGAACACCACATCATCTTGTGGATCACTGCATCCATTTCAGCATTCTTTTGGGAAACACTCGATAACTGTCTCGATTTCAGGGAGTTTGCGAATAAATGCTGGAAAGGCTTTATTAGGCTTATATCTCGCGAAGAAGCAAGACATTCAACCACAACACAATAGAAGTAAGTAATATTGAAACTCAAGACGCCTTTTGATCATGAATTTATGCCTTGCTTGATTGCCTGAGCAGGAACCAGAAGTCCTCGGCGATCTGCCGACGGTCGAAGTTGCGGACCACATAATCATAGCCATTCTGACCGAGATTGGCGACTTGTTCGGGTGACTGATAGAGAGCTTCTATCTTCTCAACAAGATCCTCATGGTTCTCTGGTTCGAATGCGAGTCCACAGTGGCCGTCATCAACCAAAAGCTCCTTAGCTTCCCCCTCGACACCGAGCAGAATTGGCTTTTTCATTGCAAGGAACTCGAAAATCTTCGATGGAATGGCGCCTTTGAAAAGATCGAGTCTGCGGAGCGGAATAATTCCGGCATTGCATGCGGAAATTATACCGGGCATAGCATTTCGTGGCTGAGGATCGAAGAAGCGGACATTCGTTAGCTGAAGATTCTCCTTCAAAGCAAGCAGTTTCTCTCTTTCCGGTCCGCTGCCGATTATCGCGAATTTGATCTGGTCGTTATCCTTCAGAGCCTCAGCGGCATGCAGGATGACTTGGAGCCCCTGCGCGAACCCGAGAATGCCGGCATACAGAATGACAAAGTCGTTGTCACAGTATCCATTCGACATTCGCCAAACGTGATTGACGTTGCTCGGATCGAAGAATGCTAAATCGACGCCGTTTTTCAGCCAGTAGACGTTCTTATCCGGGAATCGCGTAGAGATATTCTTGACTATGCCCTGCGTCTGACCGCAGATCACGGCAGATCGTCTATACAGGCACTCCTCAAGTCTGCGGGCAAGCGAAAGCATTGTCTTGTTGGTAATTAGACCGAGCTTCTCGGCAGATTCGGGCCAAAGATCAGAGACGTTGCATATCAGCCTCCCCCCTTTCATAATCTTGAGCAGGTAGGCAGAAATCCCGAGGAACAGGGGTGGAGACTCGCAGAATATATAGTCGAATGTCTGAAGCTTGAAAGTGCCGATTACGAGAGACGAGAGTACGAAGGAGAAATAGGTCAAGAGCCTGAGAAGGAGGTTCTTCCTGTTAGCGCTCACAAATATCCATGACCTCAGAACATCAAGGCCAGCAATACCTTCCCTGCAGAACCATTTGCCTCGATATGCCTCATGGACAACCATTTCCGGGTAGTTCGGCATAGCGGTCAGGACAGTGATGTCTGCGTCCTTGTCCTTAAGCCGCGAGGCAAGATCGGAAAGTCTGTTCTGCGGAGCGCCGACTTCCGGCGGAAAATATTGTGTCAGAAAGACTATTTTCATCGAGAGGACTGCCGATTGGCAAACTCGTTTTTCAGTTCCTTTATTATATAGTGACTCGCCCTGCCGTCACCATAGAGGCCATCTTCGAAATTGAGGCTGCTGCGAATCAAGTCATCGAAAGCACGTCGGATCAACTCTGAATCGGAACCGACAACCCGGTTATAACCCCGTTTCGCCAACTCCACCCACTCTGTTTCATCACGCAGGGTGAGACATGCCTTCTTATAGAAATATGCCTCCTTCTGCACTCCACCGCTGTCGGTTATGACGAGCTTACAGTGCTTCAGCAGCTCGATCATGTCGAAAAATCCAACCGGATCGATTGTTTTCAACCGTGTTGTTATCTTCTGAGTGCTGAGAACCTGTCTTGTGCGAGGATGCAGAGGCAAGATTACCGTAGCCGCCTCGGCGATACTATTGAGCCCGTTGATGATGCCCATGAATCGTGACAGATTGTCGGTGTTTTCGGCCCTGTGAATTGTACAGAGCACGAAGTTGTCCATGCCGAGTCGGCTGATGATCTTCGATTTCGCCGGAGCGAGCTTGCTGTAATGGACGCTCGCGTCATACATCACGTCGCCGGTATTGATGATCCTGCATTTCAGCTTCTCGAATCCTTCAGAGCGAAGATTCTCGACTGCGGCATCAGTCGGGCAGAAGAGAATATCGGAGATTCTGTCGGTGATAACGCGATTGACCTCTTCGGGCATATCGAGATTGAAACTTCGGAGTCCCGCCTCGACATGAGCAACTTTCAGATGCAGCTTCCTTGCGGCGAGGGCACCGGCAAGTGTCGAGTTCGTGTCGCCATACACCAGCACGATGTCGGGGGATTCGTCTTTGAGGAGCCGTTCGAGACCCTCGATCATCTGGCCGGTCATTGCGCCGTGTGAGAGGCTGTGAATCTGGAGATCGTAATTGGGCTGAGGGATTTCGAGTTCTTCGAAGAAAACCGAGTACATGTTATTATCGAAATGCTGCCCGGTATGCACGACAATGTGCGTTATATCGGGATCGCCCGCCAGTTCGCGGCTGATCATGGCGACTTTGATAAACTGTGGTCGCGCACCGACTACAGATACGATTTTCATTGCAGATTTGCTCATTGCTCACATTATCCGGTCGACAGTCAAAATCACACTCAGCGTTCGGCGCTTTGCTCAGGGGCTTCAACCTTTCTTTCTGATTGACGTAGAGATCGCCACGTCGCTTCGCACCTCGCGATGACGGTCTCGTGTCAGGCGTCAAAACCACGCCATTTGCTACGCGTGGCTCAGGGGTTTTGACCTACTTCACTGACTGAGATCGCGATCATCTCAAGAACCTGATTATATGTATATGTAGCGATTGACGCAATCGGATTCGGCACGGCAATGATAGAA